>JAUYJT010000045.1 GCA_030700225.1 Candidatus Nanopelagicales bacterium
GCCCATCCTTCGCTACATCCTCACTATGACGACGCACATGAACAACTACATGACGGGGTCCCATGCGGCCATCGCATCGCTGAAAGACCAGCCCACCGTGACGGCATCATCCTCAGCCAGCCTGGCGGTCAACACTCGGCCACGAGCAAGCGAGGAGTTGTCCACCCCAAGTTCGGCGGCGACAGCCCGCGTAGACATACCCCGGGCACGAAGCTCGACCTCACTCGCCAACCGCTCCGAGAAGTGTCCAACTTGGACCCAGTCACACTCAGCGAACCGGCGGTGACGCTGAGAGGGGGACGTTCGAACGCTACCCCCACGGGGCCGTCCTGGCGCCCCCCGTGAAAACGCAACCCCGGGGGGTAGGCGGGCTGGACACCCGGCCGCTCTGACTAGGGGATTTACGAGGGAATCAGGAAGGAAACACGAGGCGCCCCCGACAGGATTCGAACCTGCGCACATGGCTCCGGAGGCCACTGCTCTATCCCCTGAGCTACGGGGGCTCGGGAGCCCAATGCTAACAGCGGACCCGCGAATGGCCGCCAGCAAGATTCGGCCAAACGACGGGCCAAGTCGCCCTCAGCGCTCACTGCTGTCGGCGAACAACGCGACCCACACCGTGGCCTGAGTCTCATCGGTCCAGCTAACCCGATGACGGCGATGGGCGGGCAGCAGCACAGCATCCCCCGCGCCGAGCTCTAGGTCAACCTGGCCTGCTACCTCTAGCCGAGCGGAGCCTGCCAGGACCGCGACCCATTCATCTTCTTCCTGGTCGTACCACTGCCCCTCGGGCGTGGTTTGACCCCGAGAAATGATCCGCTCCAGACGCCAACCCGTGCCCGCCAGAAGCACTTCGACGTGTTCGCCTTCCTCGCCCAAACTCGCGACATCGGTGAGTCGCTGGACGCGGACCCTCTCCGGCAGTTCCGACTCGCGCTCTGCGCCCGCCAACCGAATCAGCCCTTCGCCGGTG
Organism: Candidatus Nanopelagicales bacterium; assembly: GCA_030700225.1. NCBI lineage: Bacteria > Bacillati > Actinomycetota > Actinomycetes > Candidatus Nanopelagicales > Candidatus Nanopelagicales bacterium. Next base: position 974 of record JAUYJT010000045.1, read on the forward strand.
CTTCTTCGACTCTTAGCTCCACTACCCCGGTCCAGCTTTCGTCTGGGCCTAGCACCCGCCATCCGACATCTCGGCCGTCATCGACCGTCATGTGGATCGCGTCCGTCGGACACGTATAGGGCTCGATCGCGAATGAGGCCCGGTTCGCGGGCGTGAACACGACGATGTCCCGCCAATTCGAGTCGCAACGCATGACCATCGCGAAATCGCCACCAACCAGTCGCGCCCGATCCATCAGACCGTCGCCGCCTGAGTCGAACCTCGACAGCTCGGTAAGGACGTCATCCAACTGCCGATCCCCGATCTCTGGCGAGCTGCGGAAATCGCGGAGTTTGTCGACAGGAAGCACTTCTCGGGTCGGAATGCATCCTTCGAGTCGCCAGTAGCCATGGGAGTCGATCCACACGCCGCACTCTTCGATCGACCCGGCCCCGAGCGGCGAGAAGTACGGATGGAAACCAAGTCCGAACGGGACAGGGTGATCATCCGGGTTGCTCACGGTCGACGTGACCTTCAGAGCTTGGTCGGTGAGGGCGAACGTGACCGCGAGGACGAGATCGCCGGGCCACTGGCCTAGATGCTCGGGTGCGTCTTCCGAGATCCGGAAGACTCCCATCACGGAAGAACCCTCGTCGGCGTCCCCAGGCTGGAATCGTGTCCAAGGCGTATCGCAGGCGAAACCGTGCAGGCAGTGGCGACCGTCAGGGTCATTGGCAGTCAGCTGGTAGTCCGTTCCATCCCACTCATAGCGTGACTCGGCGATCCGGTTGGGCCACGGGAAGAGAATCGGAATCCCGTTGTGAGTTGGACTGCCACCCGCCAATACATCAGGCTCAGAGTGGATGACTGGGACGATCCTCTCGCCGATCCGGAGGCGCAGGTCTATGCAGTTGAAGCCGAGCGCTGGGTAGATCGTGGCGGCCGCGCCGCCTTCAGTGCTGAGCTGGATGAGTGTTGGATCGCGGTCTGACTGGCCCACGGCGTGCGCCTGATCTGCACGTCCGCCAAGACCTGGCACGGTGATGCGCCTTCCGCTCGGGTCAACGTAAACGGTCATAGGCGCATGGTTCCAGAAACTGATGCCCGAGTGGTCCCAAGACTGCCGACGCGATCCCGGTGGCATGCTGTTCGCGTGGCAGAAACCAGGGCAGCCTCGAGCCTCCGCCGCTTCCTCGCGATCTGGCCAGACGAAGGAGCAGTACTCGATCTGGCCCAGCGCACCGATAGTTTGCGCGAGACTTCGCCGCGATGGGTGAGATGGCAGTCACCACAACGCTGGCACGTAACCATCATGTTCCTGGGCACCCGTGAGATCAGCCAGCGCCGCCTAACGAAGGCGGCATCCCGGATCGCGGCCGAGACGACGGCTACCCCCATACGGCTTGAAGGGAGCGGCCGTTTCTGCGACGTTCTCTGGGTCGGAGTCGAGTCTGGACCTTGGCTCGGATCGCTGGCGCGACTCCTGTCTGAGCGCCTCGCACCAGGAACTCGGCCGGAGACGTTCCGCCCTCACCTGACCGTAGCCCGTGCGCGGGGCAGGGCGCTGCCATCGGACCAGCAGGCCAAGCTCAGCTCGTACCGGGGACCGACCTGGCAGCCGGCGAGTCTGACTTTGGTCACGTCGACGCTTGGGCCACGGCCCACCTACCAGATTGTCGAGAGCTACCCATTCGCGTGATGCGGCCCCCGCAACGCGTCGAGGTGACGACGAAACTCCGCTACGAGGTTCGTCGATAACGCGGGCTCCAACGCGGCGAACATCGCACCGTAGTACCAGCGCGTGCCTTCCGGTCCTCCGCGGAATCGATCCAGGTAGCCCTCTCCGTCGCGCGCCACGCCCTCCGCCGTGGCAGACAGGTTGTCCAGCTTGTCGGCGGCGATCACCAGGCAAGCCCCCCTGTCAGGCGCACTTAAGCCGTCAGCGGGCGATGCGAGCTCACGGACAGAAGCGATGTGCCGCTGTTTGCGTTCCAGCCACGGAGGCTTCGTGGCCGGATTATCGGCGAGGCTGTCTGTGGCAGCGGCCACGACTTGGCAAACCCTCGCGCCGAACATCTCCTCGATCTCATTCAGCCGGGCCTGACCCCCAGCGTCCTCGGGAACATCGTGGAGAACCGCGGCGATGACCAGTTCCTCCAACTCCCCCGATATGAGCGGGTCTCCAAGGCCGTGTCTCCAAACCAGTGTCCCCACAGCCATCGGATGAGTGATGTAGGGGGTACCCAAGTCATCCTTGCGACGCTGCCACGCGCACGCGACAGCCGCGTACGCCAGCGCCCCCGGAAGCTTCTCCGAGTACAGCGCGTCAGGGCGCATACCGAACGGCACCCGGAAACAGAACTCCCCGACGCGTCCAGCCACCCCAGGACTCACGAAAGTACGGGGCTACTTCTGAGGCGGAGCCGTCTTCTTCGCCGCGGCTTTCTTCGGCGTCGCCTTCTTCGCGCCTGGCTGACTCGCTACCTGCTTCTTGCTAGCGGCCTTCTGCGCCGACTCACGCGCTGCGTTGCCAGCTACGTCGGCCGCCTCAGCGGCGACACCCGAGGCATTCTTCGCAGCCGCGCCAGCCGCGCCCTCGGTCTTCTCGGCGGCTGCGGCAGCAACCGAGCCGACCGTGGCTGCGGCATCCGAAACTCTCTGGGCAGCGCGGTCGGTCGCGACCGCAGCCTCCTTGGCGACTTCGCTGACAGTGCCGGCAGCCTTCTGCGCCGCCTGCCCAACAGCATCAGCCCAAACGTTCACCCGATCAGAAACCTCGTCCGCGTCGGATGATCCCCGACGCTTCGCCACAGCGAGGCCAGCGATTGCCCCGGCCGCCGCGATCACGATCAATAGCGCTTTCTTCATATGCGCTCACCTCGTCCCATTCCACACGCATGGCGCACCGCCTGCGTCTCTCACAGCCGACGCTAGCAACTACGAGCGTCGAACATCGAGTCTCTTGAACTCCTGCGGGGTCCTACCCGTGCCCATTCCCCCCAAACTGGGCGCACGCCCGACGGTCGAGTGGCAGATATCACTTGCTGGCCAACCTTGCGATTTCACCGGAACCATCGGCGGGGTGTCGTTAGGCTGACCCAAGGAGGTGCTACGTGACGCGCAAGGTGGACAGTCGAATGGGCGTTTTCGACGCTGTCATGTGGGGCGTTGAGGATGATCCTCTGCTGCGTTCAGTGGTCACGCTTGTTGTGATGCTCAACAAGAGACCGAACCGGAAGATCCTGCGCCAGCGCTTCGAGGAGATGACCGTACGGGTCCCGTCGATGCGCCGCCGCGCTGTTGGAAACCCGATTTCTCTAGTGCCGCCCCGATGGGAGTCAGTCGAAGACTTCGACCTCGACTTCCATCTCCGATACCGGAGGGCGTCAGGCAGCCGCGATCAAGCCCACGTGCTGGACATCGCAGAGCACATGGCCGAGATGGACTTCGACCGCGCCCGACCGCTCTGGGATGCCGTCGTGATCGAAGGCCTCAAGGACGCGAAAGCCGCGATGATCATGAAGATCCACCACGCCATCACAGACGGGCTCGGCGGCATGGCCATCGCCGCCACAATCTTCGACCTGACCGAAGAGCCTTCCCGCGCGATCGCGGACGAAGATCTGGAAGTCGAGGAGACAGGACACGAGGACTTCAAAGAGCGAGTCGTGGAGGGGTTGGAGTACCAGGCCAGGACAGCTGTCGACCAGGTCCGGGCAGTAGCGGACAAGGGCAAGAGCATCGTCACGGGCGCTGTTACGAACCCCGTCGGCACCGTCAGGAGCGGGGTTGATTTCACGTCGTCAGCGGCCCGGATACTGGCGCCAGCGTCGACGCCAATGAGTCCAGTCATGCGCGGACGATCCCTCGGTGTGCATTTCGCGGTCCTGGAAGCTCCCCTGGAAGCGCTCAAGCGAGTCAGTCACGGGCAGGGAGCCACGCTCAACGACACCTTCATGGCAGTCGTGGCCGGGGGGATCGCTCGCTATCACGCGGCGCATGGCGTGACTCTGGAGGAGGCTCCGGCCGTCCGGGTCAACATGCCGGTCAACTTGCGCCATCCGGGAGAGGCTCCCACGCAGGGGAACAGATGGGTACCAGCGAGGTTCCCTCTGCCCCTGGGGCCGAAGGATCCCGCCGGTCGAATCCAGGAACTTCACCCGATCTTGAAGCAGGCTCGCACTGAACCCGCCTTGGAGATAAGTGAACCTGTCTACAGGTTGTTGACGTCACTACCGCGACCAGCGACCGCAGCCCTGGCTGCCGGGATGATGAAGGGCACGGACGTGGCGGCGACCAACGTGCCTGGGCCCCCTGTTCCCATCTGCTCGGCCGGCGCCAGAGTCGAGCAGCTCATCCCGTTCGCCCCCAAAGGCGGGGCCGCCATGAACATAGCGCTGCTCTCTTACGACGGAAGAGCGGAGCTGGGGATCAACATCGACACCGCTGCGATCTACGACCATGAAGTGATGGTCCGGTGTCTTTCGGAAGCCCTGGACGAAATCCTGGCGCTTAGCGACGCGGACTGATCGCGGTTCTGAGACCGGCCGCGACCAAGTCGCTGCGTTCATGGAAGCCTGAGTACGACGAGCCTCTCCTCAGTCATCTCATGGATCGCCCAAGCCGGTCCTTCTCTTGTGTTGCCGCTGTCCCGGAGGCCGCCGTAGGGCATCTGGTCCGCGCGCCAGGTGGGAACTTCGTTAACTAGCACGCCGCCGAAGTCAAGCTCTTGGACCGCCATCATGGCGACATCGAACTTGTCCGTGAAGATTGCCGCTTGGAGCCCGTACTTGGTGTCGTTCGCCTCCGCGACTGCCTCCGCCAACTGCGAGTAGCCGCGCACGACAACGACCGGGCCGAATATCTCATTGGCACACACGTCGTCGTCGGCGCGAGCGTCGATCAGGACCGTTGGCCTCAAGACGCCCTCAGGGGTCATGGTCCCGCCGGTCGCCACGCTGGCTCCGTTTTCGACAGCGGCCTGTATCCAACCGGCCACGCGATCCCGCTCCGCGGTTGAGATCATCGCCGAGACCTCAGTCTCCTCGCTCAGTGGATCCCCCACGACCAGCGACTCGACTTGATTGACCAGCGCCTCAATGAAGCGGAGCTTCACGGACTCCTCCACAAGGATCCGCTGCGTGGAGATGCACGACTGCCCAGCGTGGCCGAAACCCGCCAGCCGCACCCCCGCAGCAGCGCGCTCCACGTCAGCGTCTTCGCAAATGATCAGCGGCGAGTTGTTGCCGAGCTCCAGACCGACTCGCTTGCGGGGAGCCTGCTGGCGGATAGCCCACCCAACCGGCGGCGAACCAGTGAACGAGATCAGTGCCACGTCGGGGTGATCGACCAAGGCACTGCCAACCTCACTCCCAGGCCCAGGGACAACGCTCAAGTACTCCAGCGGAAGGCCAGCGTCGAACAGTGAGCTCGCCAGCGCCAGAGCCGACAACGGCGTCTGCCCAGCGGGCTTGACCACGACCGGGCACCCAGCGGCGATGGCGGGGCCCACCTTGTGCGCGACAAGATTCAAGGGGAAGTTGAACGGACAGATGGCCCCGACAACCCCAATCGGCCGCCGCATGACGAAGCCGATATGGCCCTCCCCCGCCGCGGACGCGTCCAGGGGCACGTACTCTCCGCCAATCGTGCGGGCCCCGGCCGCACTGAAACGCAACGTTGAGGCAGCGCGGTCCACTTCTCCTCGCGCCTGGGTGATTGGCTTGGCGGCTTCCAGCGCGAGCGTGCGGGCAATTGACTCCTTGCGCTGCTCCAGGTTCTGTGCGGCGAGGTCCAGGATCGCCGCACGTCTGTGCCTGGGAAGTGGGTTGGTTCGCAACGCAGCGCGCCCTGCTTCGACTGCCCTGTCGATGTCCGCAGCTCCGAATTGAGGCACGGTGGCGATGATGGACCCATCGAACGGGGCGCGCACTTGCGCGCTGTGCCCTCCGGATCCCCAATCCCCAGCTACCGGGAACTCCCGGGTCGACTCCGATACGTCCATGCCCGAGATCCTATTGGCCCCCGTCCGACTGATGCCGGTCGGTGCCTGTCGATGCCGACCCCGCCTGCACTTAGCGGCCGTTCCCAACAAACGCGACCGTTAGGGTACAGACGCGACCGTTGCAACGCCCGTTTCTTGGCGTAACCGTCGCGTCTGTCGGGAACGGCCGTTTCCGCGGTGGAGAGGGGTGCGGCGAGGGAGCAATCGCCCGGCCGCGTTGACGAAGCCGGACCTCGTAGGGCATCCTGTTTGTCATGCGCGTGATGAGCACCGGAGTCGCCCCTGCGGCGGCACCGATGTGCTGCGTCATGTGTTGTCCTGCCTGAAGCCCGCCCACTTGGACGTGCGGCGCTCGGGCAGGGACCTGAACCCGTTGCGCGGGGCAGGATCTCACCCGATCACCAGCGTCCGGAATCACCGGAGACGCAATGAAGTCGGACACGCGGACACTTCAGCAGAGCCGCGCACCCCGTTCCGAGGGCCAATGGGCGCTCGGGGAACTAACGCCCCTGAACAACAGTGAGCGCATCAAAGCTGGGGGAGGCTTGCTGGATGCCCGCGAGCGCATCGAGCAGATCTACGCGCTAGGCGGCTACGAATCCATACCGCCGGACGACCTGAGAGGTCGCATGCGATGGGCAGGGGTTCATGTTCAGCGCAGACCAGGGATTCCCGGCGGCAAGACGGCCACGTTGGCTCCTGAGGATCTCGAGGACGAACTCCTCCTGATGAGAGTGCGAATCGACGGGGGCGCCCTGTCCAGTGAGCAAGCCCGAGTCCTCGGCGCGATCTCCGAGCGATTCGCCCAGAACACGGCGGACCTATCAGATCGTCAGTGCGTGCAACTCCACGGCGTACGAGTTGAGGACACACCCGAGATCTGGCGCATCATGGACTCTGTCGGCCTAACCACCTCAGGATCCTGCGCCGACACCCCCGCCGTGGTCCTGGGCTCACCGTTAGCCGGAGTCGCGGCTGACGAGATCATTGACGGCACACCCGCCATCGACGAAATCGTCCGTAGATTCGTGGGCACCGAAGAGTTCTCTAACCTGCCACGCAAGGTGAAGAGCGCCATCTCGGGGGCGCCGGGCGGAGATGTCGTCCACGAGATCAACGACGTCAGCTTCGTCGGCGTGATTCACCCCGATCATGGGCCAGGCTTCGACCTGTGGGTCGGCGGAGGTCTATCGAAAGCCCCCAAGCTCGCCCAAAGGCTGGGCACATGGGTGCCTTTGCCGGAGGTCCCCGAGGTCTGGCAAGCCATCAACGCACTCTTCCGCGATTACGGCTACCGGCGGAACCGAAACAGGGCGCGGATGAAGTTCCTGATCTCCGATTGGGGGGTTGAGCGTTTCCGTGAGGTGCTCGAATCCGAGTATCTGAACCGGCCCCTGCTCGATGGACCGCCCCCCGAGCGGGTGAAGATCCAGCGAGACTACGTAGGAGTACACGCGCAACGCGACGGCCTGTTCTATGTCGGGGCGGCGCCGACCGTCGGTCGCCTGTCGGGCACGATCCTGCAGCGCGTAGCGGATCTGGCCGAGAGCTACGGGTCCGGCCGAATCCGACTCACGATTCACCAGAAGCTCGTGATCCTCGATGTCCCCGGTGAACGAACCGACGAGCTTGCCGCAGAACTTCTGGAGCTGGGTCTTTACGTCAACCCTTCGCCATTCCGCCGCTCGACCATGGCCTGCACTGGCGTCCAATACTGCAAGTCCGCGATAGCGGAAACCAAGGGGAGGGCAGCGGCCCTGATCGACGAACTCGAGCGACGCCTGCCGAATCTGGACGTTCCGATCACGATCAGCGTAAACGGCTGCCCAAGCTCCTGCGCCCGCTTCCAAATAGCCGATATCGGGCTCCGAGGAGTGCTCGTCGCGGGAGATGACGGAACGCAGATCGAGGGGTTCCAAGTTCTGCTCGGCGGATCACTCGGACACAGATCCGCCTTCGGACGCGCGCTGCGGGGGCTTAGGCTCGCGGCTGACGACTTGTCCGACTACGTGGAACGCCTGATCAACCGGTACTTGGCACAGCGCGGCGACAGCGAGTCGTTCGCCGAATGGACATCACGCGCCGACGAGGAGGCACTGAGATGACGGACGTAGACCTGCTGCCGACGCGCCGCAGCACCGACCACTTGCGTGCGCTCGCAGACGAGGGAGCGGCGATCTTCGGAGAAGAACCGGACCCGACAGAGTTGCTTGAATGGTTCGGTAGCGCCTTGGGCATCGATCGCATCGCCGTGGCCGTGTCGTTCTCCGACGGAGTGATGGCGCATCTGGCCGGGCATGCATTACCAGGCGTGGACCTCCTATTCGTCGACACCGGATACCACTTCGCCGAGACCCTGGGCCTTCGCGAGGCAGTCGCGGCGACACTGCCGGTCAACGTTCGTTCCCTGACACCGGAGCAAACTCACGCCGAACTTGACGAACAGTTCGGCGAGAACCTCTGGGAGCGCGACCCGGACTTGTGCTGCGCGATCCGCAAGACAGCACCGATGGCCGCGGCTCTGAGGGGCTACGACGCCTGGGCAACGGGACTTAGGCGCAGCGACCACGACGGCCGCGCCCAAACCCCGGTCGTGCACTGGGATGACACCAACGGGCTCATCAAGATCAATCCGATCGCGGCGTTCACCGACGGGGATCTGGAAACCCACATCCAGGAGCACTCGATCATGGAGAACCCCCTCAAACAGATCGGATACCGCTCCATCGGCTGCGCCCCCTGCACCAGAGCCGTCGAAGCGGGCGAGGACGAACGGGCCGGACGCTGGGCCGGGCGCGCGAAAACGGAGTGCGGACTTCACCTGTGACCGCCCTGACCAGTCGCAAGCCCCGCACTGAGGGCCAGTGGGCTCTCGGCCAGACGGACCCTCTGAACGACATCGAGCGCATCAAGGCCACGGGAGACCCGCTGGCCGTTCGCGAGCGGGTCGAGCAGGTCTACTCGCGAACGGGGCTTCGATCGATCCCGCTCGACGATCTACGGGGCCGCATGCGGTGGTGGGGCCTTTACACCCAGCGCAGACCGGGGATCCCAGCGTGGAAGATGGGGTCAGTCCCGCTGGACGAGCTTGAGGATGAGGTCCTGCTGTGGAGGATCCGCACCGACGGCGGAGCCCTGACGAGCGAGCAGGCCCGCGTCCTCGGCGGAATCTCGCAGGAGTTCGCGCGAGACACGGCGGACATCTCAGACCGCCAGAACATCCAGTTCCACTGGATCCGCGTTGAGGACACCCCGGAGATCTGGCGACGTTTGGACTCAGTCGGGCTAACTACGGCCGGGGCGTGCGGCGACACTTCGCGGGTCGTGCTGGGCTCTCCGCTCGCTGGCGTGGCGGCCGACGAGATCGTGGACGCCACGCCCGCCATCGCGGAGATCGCGAGGCGGTTCGTCGGCAGCGAGGAGTTCTCGAACCTGCCTCGGAAGTTCAAGAGCGCGATCTCCGGATCGCCCCGTGGAGACGTAGTCCACGAACTCAATGACATCAGCTTCGTCGGAGTGATCCACCCCGATCATGGGCCCGGCTTCGACCTCTGGGTGGGAGGCGGCCTGGCCGCCGCTCCGAAGCTGGCGGTACGGCTGGGTGCCTGGGTCCCGCTGGCAGAGGTACCGGAAGTCTGGCGGGCAGTGACCTCAGTCTTCCGTGACTACGGCTATCGCAGGAACCGTAACCGGGCTCGGATGAAGTTCCTTGTCACCGAATGGGGTCCGGACAAGTTCCGCGCGGTCCTGGAAACCGAGTATCTGAAACGGCCACTGATTGACGGCCCGCCTCCGCCCCAAACCGCGACCGGCCAGCGCGACTACGTTGGCGTCGCACCACAGCGCGATGGCCTGTTCTATGTAGGAGCCGCCCCAACCGTGGGCCGCCTGTCCGGAACGGTTCTGAAGCGTGTTGCCGACCTCGCGGAGGAGTACGGCTCAGGGCGCATCAGGCTGACCGTCCAGCAGAACCTAGTGATCCTGGATGTGCCCGGCGACCGCACCGCCGACCTGTCCGCCGAATTGCTCAGATCCGGCTTGCGCGTAGACGCATCGGGATTCCGCCGCCTTGCCATGGCCTGCACCGGTATTGAGTACTGCAAGATGGCGATCACTGAGACGAAGGCTCGCACGGCCGCGCTCCTCGACGAGCTAGAGCGCCGATTGCCCGACGTGGATGTTCCCATCGCGATCCACGTCAACGGATGCCCCAACTCGTGTGCGCGTTTCCAGGTCGCGGACATCGGGCTTCGCGGAGTACTGGTCCAAGACGACGCCGGGCACCCGGCAGAAGGATTCCAAGTCACGCTAGGCGGATCGCTGGGGGAACGGTCAGGATTCGGGCGCACCCCGCGTGGGCTTCGCCTGGCCGCGGACGATCTGCCGGACTACGTCGATCGCGTAGTGACCCGGTACCTGACCGCGCGAGGCAAGAACGAGTCATTCGCCGAATGGACTTCACGCGCGGACGAGGACGCACTGAGGTGACACACGGCGCGGTCGTGCTGATAGCGCACGGCAGCGAAGACAGCAGACATCGTTCCGCCATCGCCGACATCGCTTCAGCGATTCAGCAGCGGACCTCGGTCTCGATCGCGGTCGCGTACCTTCAGCACAACCGGCCCTCACCCGCCGAAGCGGCCGCACGCTTGCGTTCGCCCGCTATGTTGCCGCTCCTGCTCGCCGCGGGCGCCCACTGGGCCAGAGACGTCAGCCTGGCGCTGCGCGGAATCGAGCCGACACCTCGACTCATCGAACCGCCAACACCGGTTCAGCTCGTTCCGGCCGTCATCGAAGCGGTTAGCTCGCTGCGAGAAGGGGGCGAAACGGTAGTTCTGGCCGTCGCGGGCAGCACCGCCAACGATCAATCCAGGCACTTCCAGCCGCTCGCGACCGCCGTCGCGGCCTCGCTCGGCACCACATGCTCAGTCGCTCCTAGCCCGGAGGCGGTGCGCGGGCTCGCGTCCCCCGGAGCGGTCATCGTACCCATCCTGACTTCTCCGGGATTCCTCGACGACCGAATCCGCGCCCAGGCCAGCCAGGCTGGGGCCCAGGCCACCGCGACCGTCGGGTCAACCTCGTCTTTCGTACAGATCCTCAGCGACCTCGTGCGGGCCGCAACCAGGCCGAGTAGTTCGGAACAAGCCTGAACGGCCTCTAACACTCCGCCGCCGGGCCCGCGTCTGGCAGGCTTGTGGCATGCCCGGCCCGGTGTTCGACTTCGAGAACATGACGAAACGATTCGGGCGCCATGGCCCCCTGGCACTGGACAGCGTGTCATTCCAGGTCCAGCCGGGCCGCATCACCGGCTTCCTGGGGCCGAACGGCGCGGGCAAGACCACCGCACTTCGCTGCTTGCTGGGACTTGTGACGCCAACAAGCGGATCCTGCCTGATCGACGGGCGTCAGTACGGGCAGCTGCGAAGGCCATGCCAGACAGTCGCAGCGGTCCTGGAAGCGACGGGCTTCCACCCGGGCCGTACAGCGCTCAACCACCTGCGCATACGAGCAAGGGCGCTGGGCATGCCGGCGTCCTCCGCCACCGATGCGCTAGTTCGCGTGGGCCTGAGCGACCACGCGGAACAGCGAGTCGGCCAATACTCCCTTGGCATGCGCCAACGGCTGTCCATCGCGATGGCCCTGTTGCCCCAACCACAGGCCCTCGTCCTGGACGAACCCTCCAACGGGCTCGACCCCGCCGGGATCGCATGGCTGCGCGAACTCCTTCGGTCGCTGGCTGAACAGGGGCAAACGGTCCTTGTGTCCAGCCACCTGCTAGCGGAGGTCCGCCAAAGCGTTGACGATGTCGTGATCCTCGTCGCCGGCCGAGTTGTGAAGACAGGATCCCTGCGCCAGATTCTGCGGGCCGAGGGACGGGGAGTAGTCAGCGTCGAAGGGCCTGACCTGTCGGCTCTGCTCGCCAAGGTGCCAAAGACCGGCGGCGAACTGCTTGAGTCATCTCCAACGTTCGCACGCGTCTCGGGCACAACCGCTGGGGCGATCGGGCACCTGGCCTGGAGAGAGCACGTTGAGATTCACCGCCTAGACGAAGACCAACCCGAACTGGAAAGCGTCTACCTCGCGCTCACAGCGGGCGAAGGCGAGGATGGCAAGTGATCCAACTCATCGCCGCCGAATGGATCAAAGCCACGACGACCCGCGCCTGGTGGATCCTGTCCCTAGTCGGGGTGGCAATCACGGCACTCGGCATAGTGCCAATCATCCTCGCGGCGGGAATGGAGGGCTTCCCAGCTCTGACTGACGCGAGCATGATGCTGGCGTTGTGGTCGGGACTCGGTTCCGCCTCCGTAGTCGCGCTCATCATCGGCATCACGTCAGTCACAGGCGAATATCGGCACCAAACCATCACAGACGCGTTCCTGACCGAACCGGATCGTGGCCGCTTCATGGCAGCCAAGGCGTCCGCTCAGGCGCTTGTTGGGGCGATCCTCGGCGTCGTGTGCACCGTGATGGGCATCGGCATGGCTCTAGCGCTCCTCCCTCTGCGCGAGCACGCTCCCATCGACTGGCTCGCCGTTCTGCAAGCTGCGGCGGGGGTGTTGCTGTGCTTCGCCCTGTTCGCGATCCTGGGATGCGCGTTCGGGGCGCTCGTCACGAATCAAGTCGCCGCCCTAGTCCTGGCCTTGCTTTGGGTGATGCTCGTCGAGCCGTTGATCGTGGCCTTCCTGCCCTCGGTCGGCCAATGGTTGCCAGGCGGTGCCGCGTCTTCCGTCCTGGGCGCGGGCACGACCTTGGAGGGCGCGGGTCTACTGCCGACATGGGGCGGAGCGCTCGTCATGCTCGCCTACGCGGTGGCGTTCAGCGCCCTCGCGGTCACCACGACCCTGCGCCGAGACATCACCTGAACAGATCCGCGTCAGGTGTCGACGACCCGGCGGACCTCGCCCAGGACATCGGGCATGCCCGCCACGGCCCCGATCACTATTACTGCGGGCGGCTTGATACAAGCCGAACGGGCATCGGCCGCGGCGGAAGCCAGATCTGACCGAACGATGCGCTGCTCGGGAGTCCACCCTCGCTCGACGATGACGACTGGAGTGCTCGGGTCGCGACCAGCCCCAATCAGCATCGATGCCGTCGCGTCAAGGCGCGATACCCCCATCAGCAGCACGAGCGTCGTCGCCGGTCCGCACGCCAGCGCCTCCCGAGCCGCCTCGTGTCCCGACGCGACCATGAACGAGGTGCTAAGCCCCCTCTGGGTGACGGGAACGCCAGCAGCAGCCGGGACCGCTACGGCGGAAGTGACGCCTGGAACCCACTCGACAGCGACTCCATGGGCCAAACAGTGCCGCGCCTCTTCCCCCCCGCGACCCAGCACAAACGGATCGCCGCCCTTCAAGCGAACGACCGCAAGCCCAGCCTTGGCGTTCTCCACGAGGATCTCGTTGATCTCCTCCTGCTGAACTTGATGCCTGCCGGGCTGTTTGCCTACGTCGATCACGCGCACGTCGTCGGGAACATCTGACACAAGCTCGGGCGGAACAAGCCGATCGGTAACAATGACGTCGGCCAGCGACAGCAGTTGGCGTCCGCGAACCGTAATCAACCCGGCGTCACCCGGACCCGCCCCCACCAGCGCCACCCATCCCGTCCCACCCAGCCGGCGGCGACGTACAGGCAGACTCCCGCTTGCCAGCGCGTCGGACACGGCTGAGGCCAGCGCACGGGCCCTGGTCGGATCGCCCCCGCCGCTGACGGCCACCGAGACGCCGTCCGGGCCCTGGGCCGCCGCTGCGACCCAGGCTGGCGAATCCTTTGACGACGCCGCGTCGACACACCAGACGCCGGCGGCCTCAGCCTCCGCAGCCACTGCCAGATCCGTGTCTGTTCCCGTGGCAGTGTGTACCAGCCATGGGCGTCCGGACGCGAGCACATCACCGGCCCGGAACTCCCGTTCCAGCCAAGACAGCTCACCGAGGTCGGCCAGCTCCCCGATTCTGGGTCCGGCCCGCGGCGCGATAACAGTCACGACGGCACCGCGCTCAAGGAGTCCTTGGATCCGGCGCTCTCCGAGTCGGCCAGCACCCACGCACAACACCGGGCGACCCTCAATGTCGAGGAAGACGCCCAGTCGGGGAGCTTTGCCCATCCTGCGAGGCTAGTCGGCGAGAGTTCGCCTGGCCCAGGCTGGTCACGCGGCGGGGAGAGTCAGAACGATCTTGCCGAAGATCTCGCCGCCTGCCATCGCCGCCAGCGCCTCACGAGCCTGCGCCATCGGCATCTCCCGGTCGATGACGGGACGAACTCCAGACACTTCGCACAGCTTGAGCAGACGCCGCAGTTCGTCCCTGGTCCCCATCGTGGATCCGACTACTGAAAGCTGCTTGAAGAAGATACGGACCAGGTCAGCGGGAGGGTTGCCTCCCGATGTGGCTCCAGACACCACGATCCGGCCACCGGGCTTGAGCGCCTTCATGGAATGGTCCCAGGTGGCCGCGCCAACAGTTTCCAACACCGCATCCACGCGTTCCGGAAGCCTCTGGCCGGGCCGGAACACGTCGTGCGCACCACATTGGCGTGCTCGTTCGCGCTTGTACTCGTCGCGTGAAGTGGCCCAGACCCGTAGCCCCATCGCTCGGGCGAGAACAATCCCGGCGCTCGCGACTCCGCCACCGGCGCCCTGGATCAGGACCGTGTCGCCAGGGCGAAGTCCGGACCTTGTCGCGAGCATCCGATAGGCCGTAAGCCACGCCGTCGGAAGGCAGGCGGCCTCGGCCCACGTCAGGCACGCCGGTTTCGGAAGCAGATTGCGCCGTGGAACGTATACGTACTCCGCGAAAGTCCCCGGATAGATCTCTGACAGCAGGCTGCGGCGTGGGTCCTCGGTCTCATCCTCACACTCGGGGTCAGCGATGACTGAGTGAACGACTACTTCGTGACCATCCTCGTCGACCCCAGACGCATCGCAACCCAGGATGATCGGGAGTCGTTCCGGCGAGATGCCGACTCCGCGCAGGGTCCACAGGTCATGGTGGTTCAGGCTCGCCGCGCGAACTTCGACCCTGGCCCATCCAGTCTCACCCGTCTGTTCCGGACGTTCGCCGACGACGAGTCCGGCGAGCGGGTAAGCGGGATTGATCGATTCGGCGAACACGGCGAACATGAGGCCTCACCGTACAGTTAGCGGCGGCGACTTTCATTCGACGACTATCTTTCCCACGTTTCCGCGTCGGATCGGCCAGTAGCGAGCCACCACGACTGCCTCAACAAGCGCGTCAGGGACCGAGCCGAAGGCGCGGCTGTCGGTACTGTCCGCTGGGCTGTCCCCCTCGACCCACCAGCCATCCGATGTCCTACGGACGGCACGCTTCAGAATCAGCCTGGAGCGAACCCGAGGGTCCCGCACCAGAACGACGCACCCGGTCCATGGCCTGATCCGCAACGCCAGCAGCCAGTCACCCGGACTGTACGTAGGCAACATCGATCGGCCACGCACTTCAACCCTAGTTACGCCAAGAATCCCCGGTCGCAACGAGTATCGCCAAGCCATACCCGGCAGAGTAGGGTCAGCGCCAGGGCCATCAGCCCTCCGCCCATGCGCTGCGAGGAAGGAGACTCTCATG
This sequence comes from Candidatus Nanopelagicales bacterium, assembly GCA_030700225.1. Taxonomy (NCBI): domain Bacteria; kingdom Bacillati; phylum Actinomycetota; class Actinomycetes; order Candidatus Nanopelagicales; species Candidatus Nanopelagicales bacterium. The sequence goes on from JAUYJT010000045.1 coordinate 16,541, forward strand.
CTGCGCAGACTGCTAGAGCCGAAAGCCGTTGCCCACGCCCATTGCGACCTGCCCTGCGGCGTCTACGATCCGGCTCAGGCCCGCATCGAGGCCCAGTCGGTCAAGGCCTGCATGGACAAGCACAACGCCTCCGACGATCCCGACTTCAGGGCCAGGGCGATCACGATCAAGGAACAGCGATCATCGATGGTCAAGGAGCACTTGTGGGTGCTGTGGACCGACTACTTCAAGCCAGCCCACTTCGAGACCTACCCCCAGCTGAACGAGTTGTTCAACCAGGCAACGAAGCTCGCGGGGGCGGGCGGCACGAAGGGAACGAACGACCCAGCCGTGGCCGATGCCCTCTTGGCGAAGATCGACGAGATAGCTGAGATCTTCTGGGCAACGAAGAAGGCCTGATCCGTCAGTGACCCCCGCCAACCCAGCCGATGATGCCATCCGCCTGACCATCCCAGCCGCGAGTTCCCATTTGGCGTTGGCGCGGGCCGCGACCGCGAGCATCTGCGCCCGCCTGGGCTTCACCATCGACCGGCTGGACGACATGACGCTGGCGATCGACGAGGCTGTGGCCCTGATGCTGTCCGACGCCGTGCCGGGGACCCAGATACGGTGCGAATGGACACCCGAGCCGAATGGTCTCCGGATCGATGTGACCTCGGTGAGTAGCTCGGGGCGGCCGCCTCGGCGGAAGACATTTTCCTGGATCGTCATGTCAGCCCTCGTGGACGAGCTGACCACTTCGCTGTCAGGCAACGAGGCGACTCTCACATTCCGGACAGCCCGCAACGCGTCGGTCGCGTCGTGAGAGCCAGGTCGGGCGAGAAATCCGCTCGCTGGTCGCCGGAAATCAGGGCTCGCGAGCATGAGCTGCTTGCACGCCTGGCCGCAACCCCGCTAGATGATCCTCAAAGGGCGAGGCTTAGGGACGATCTCGTCACGATGAACCTGCCTCTGGTCGAGCACCTTGCCAGGAGGTTCCGCGATCGCGGAGAGAGTCGCGACGATCTCGTTCAGGTGGGGACGGTCGGACTTATCAACGCGGTCGATCGCTTCGACACATCCAGAGGAGTTGAGTTCTCGACGTTCGCAACACCAACCATCGTCGGGGAAATCAAGCGCTACTTCCGTGACAAAGGCTGGGCTGTCAAAGTCCCGCGGCGACTGCAGGAGCTCCGACTCGCAATAGTCCGCTCATCCGCGGAACTCGCGCAGAAGTCGGGGAGCTCACCCACCGTGGCAGAGCTCGCCGCCGAGCTGAAGATCTCCGAGGAAGAGGTTCTGGAAGGTCTGGAGTCGGCCCAGGCCTACGCGACGTCATCACTTGACGCGGGATCGTCGGACCCCGACGAATCGGCTACGCTCAGCGACACGCTCGGCACCGACGACAAGGACCTTGAGGGAGTCGACAACCGTGAGTCCCTTAAGCCACTGCTAGCGGCACTCCCCGAGCGGGAACGACGAATCCTGCTGCTGCGCTTCTTCGACAACAAGACCCAATCGGAAATCGCCGAGGAAATCGGAATCTCCCAGATGCACGTGTCACGGCTTCTGGGCAGCACCCTGGCGGACCTGCGCGAAGGGCTCCTCGACGAGTACTAGGACGTACCTCTCGATCCCGGCAAGCTCTCGCTCGCTGGTTTGGACTGGCCTTGGGCTAGACCACGATCCTCAAGGCCCGAGGCACACTGCGCACGTGCAGGACCTCCTGCTCGCCCAGACTCTCGCCGTCCACCTGAGCAGTCGTCGGGCGACTAGCGGTAACAGTCAACTCCGGGATGTCGTGGCCCACGATGAGGCCCTTGACCGACCCGGCGCGGCTGCCCATGAATATCCGCCGGGCCCATCGCAGGGCCGACACAACGCGCAAATCCCGGACTGCGAACAGATCCAGATCCTCGTCGAAGCTGGCTTCCGGGCTCGGGTTCATCGCGACGTCACCAAGGAACGTCCAAGGCGCGCCATTCTGAATCACTACGACGTACACGCCCGTGATGTCCTCCTCGCCCGGGCGGCTCACCGTGATCGGCGCATTGCGCCGGTCCGTGCGGATGAAGAACTCACGCAGCGCCGTCGCGAAGTAGCGCATGGACGTAGCCTGGTGTCCCTTGGCGCGCTGCGATTCCATCGCGGTGATGATCTCCGCGTCCAGGCCCATCCCCGCACTCATCGTGAACCAACGGTCATTGGCGAGGCCAAGGCTTATGGTCCGGATGAGTCCCTCACGCAACCCAGCCATGATCATCCCCGTGGCCTCTACCGGGTCCTTGGGCAAGCCCGCTGATCGCGCCAGGACGTTGCCTGAACCACCGGGAACCGTCGCGAGCGCTGGGACATCGGGCCCCGGTCCATCGACAAGCATGCCGTTAACGGCCTCGTTGATCGTCCCGTCACCACCCAGGGTTACAACAACGTCCAACCGCTCGCGCAGAGCCCGCTCCCCCAGTTCCCTGGCGTGGCCTGGCCGTGTGGTGACCACGACCTCGAGATCCAATTGGTCCGAGAGGGCGTGCACCAACACATCCCTGACTCTTTCCGTTGTCGTTGTCGCATTTGGATTCACAACCAGCAGCCCGCGCATCTCGTGAGGCTATCGCTGACGCCATCGCGATGCCCCCGACACGTCGACGATCTCCGGCCAGAGGGGGCGAAGACCCCATTCCTGGCTTAGTCAAGCGCGCCACATGTGACGAACACGACACCAATGATCGCGACCCGGGCGACTCAAGCCCTTGTTTGAGGCGCACTGAACTGTAACCCTTGAGTCGCCGACAAGGGGGTCGGCCGCAAATCGAAGTCGTAATCCAGGTTACTTGGTGCGAATTCGACACGCTGCCTGGCCCCTCTGTTCGCGGATGAATGGAAGTTAGGCAAGCCCCACAAGGGCTTCTATGAGGAGGACGCATGGACTGGCGACACCGAGGCGCCTGCCGTGACGAAGAGCCGGAACTCTTCTTCCCGATCGGGAACACCGGGCCCGCGCTGATGCAGATCGAAGAGGCCAGGCAAGTCTGTCAGGCCTGCGAAGTCATGGACGTGTGCCTTGAATGGGCAATCGAGACGGGCCAGGACGCAGGGGTCTGGGGTGGAATGAGCGAGGACGAGCGCCGGTCGCTCAAGCGACGTCGCGCCCGCGAACGCGCCAGGCTGGCCTGAGACACACCAGCTGCTGCCGCGACTACCAGGTCTGGGTGACTTTCGACAACCCGCGAGGTTGATCGGGGTCATAGCCGCGAGCCACCGACATCTCTAGCGCGAGTTGCTGCAGAGGAATGATGTCGATGATGGGCGCAAGCTCCTCAGGCTGATCCGGCAGCAGATACCCAACAGTTGTCAGATCGATCGAATCCGCTCCAACGAACCCCGCTACGTCAGCTCCACGCTCCTTGAGCCGTTCGAGGACGGGGCGCATGGCCTCACCGCCAACACCGTCGGGCACGACCGCCACAACCGGATGGTCGCGGTCGATCATCGCAAGAGGGCCGTGCAGAAGGTCCGCGCCGCTGAACGCGTGGGCGGCGACATACGCGGTCTCCATCAGCTTCAGAGCCGCCTCCCTCGCCGTCGGGTAGGAGTACCCGCGCCCGGTGGTCACGAGGCGGTCAGTGAACCTGTACCTGGTCGCGATCGCCGCCACTTCGTCTCTTCGCTGCACGAGGCCTTCGGCCAACCCCGGAAGCGAGCGAGCCTGCTCACTGTCGCGGCCAGACCAACCGTTGATGAGCAGCCACAGCGCCATCAGTTCGGCGGAGTATGTCTTGGTGGCAGCTACGGCTCGCTCCTTGCCCGCGACGACATCAACGTGCCAGTTCGCGGCCTTCGCCATCTCCGACTCTGGGTTGTTCGTCACCGATAGCGTGAGTGCTCCGCACTCCCGCGCGACCGAGACCGACTCAAGCAAGTCAGGGGAACCTCCAGACTGGCTGACGCCGATCACCAGCACGCCCCCCAGATCGGGGCGCGCGCCGTACGCGGTCAGAGTTGACGGAGACGCCAACCCGGTCGGCAGTCCGAGCAGTACCTCGATCAGGTACTTCGCATACAGCGCAGCGTGATCGCTGGTCCCACGAGCGGCAAGCAGCACGAATCTGGGTGATCTCTCGGCGATCTCGCGAGCCGTCGCGACGATCTGCGGCTCACGATCCAGCAGCCTCGCCAGAACTTCCGGCTGCTCGGCGATCTCTGACGCCATGAGTGCGCCCGCCTGCTTGGCCATGTCTTGCCCCTTCGTTCAACTCGGTCGTCACCATTGATCCGAGCCTAGGGAACTGGCGGCGGCAACGCGCGACGATCGAACTGGACCTCATTGAACGAGATGAGGTCGTCGCGCAACAGTCGCGGACCTGCTGCGAGAACTGCTTAGCGATAACAGGACGTCGGGGGTCGACCCGAATCGTTGATGTAGCGTCAGATCCCGTGACTAACGCCCCAGCCCCGCCGCCCTCGTTGCACGGACACGGCGGCACGCACGCCGTCGCGGCCGCTCGGGCCCACGGACAAAGCGTCTTGTGGACCTTGTCCGGCGCGCATATCTTCCCGATGCTCGATGCCGCCGTCAACGCGCCGGAATCGCCCTTGCGCATCATTGACGTGCGCCATGAGGCGACTGCGGTGTTCGCGGCCGAGGCGACGGGGAAGCTGTCCCGGTCCCCTGGCTTCGCTTCCGTGACGGCAGGTCCGGGTGTCACCAACTCCGTCAGCGCGATTGCCAGTGCCTGGTTCAACGGGTCCCCATGCGTTGTGCTGGGCGGCCGGGCGCCAGCGGGGCGCTGGGGCACCGGGGCACTTCAGGAGCTCGATCACCCGCCGCTGGTCTCGAGTATCACCAAGGAAGCGTTCACGATTACCGATCCGGCCAGCGCCGCGCCTGAACTGGATCGGGCATTCGGGCTCGCGGCTAGTCCGCATCGGGGCCCGGTCTTCGTTGACGTACCAATGGACGTGCTCTTCTCGTTCGCGGAGGCTCCTCATCCCGCGGGCCCGGCGCTAAACCGTCTGCTGCCCGATCCTGACTCGATTCAGCGCATCGCCGAGGCTCTCCAGCAGGCCAACCGTCCGGTCCTGGTCATTGGAGGGGACGTCTGGGCCGACGGGGCCGAGGGAGCGGCGCTCGCCCTCGTGGATCAGCTGCGAATTCCGACGATCGCCAACGGCATGGGGCGCGGGATCCTGCCGCGCGGCCACGACTGCCTGGTGACCCGGGCACGGTCCACCGCGTTCGGCCAGGCCGACCTGGTTCTAGTCGTCGGCGCGCCCCTGGATTTCCGGCTCGGATACGGGATCTTCGGAGGTAAGGACGGGGCCGATCCCGCTGACGTGATTCACATCGCGGACTCGCCAGGAGAAGTGGCCCGTCACACCACACTGCGCGACTCGACGTGCGGCGACCTGTCAGCCGTACTCACCGGACTGGCCGACGTGTACGGGAAACGTGGACAGGTGCGGGACCATTCGGAATGGCTGAACACGCTGACGGGAGTGGCCCGGAAGGCACGAGCCGACGACGACGACCTACTAGGTAGAGCGGCTGATCCGATACACCCGGCCCGGATCTACGGCGAGCTGATTCCGCGGCTGGCGGACGACGCGATCGTGATCGGCGATGGAGGCGATTTCGTGTCCTTCGCCGGCCGCTTCATCGAGCCGCAGCGGCCGGGGCACTGGCTGGACCCGGGACCGTTCGGCTGCCTAGGCACCGGGCTCGGCTACGCGATGGCCGCTCGCGCGCATCGCCCAAGTGGCCAAGTCGTGCTTCTTCTCGGCGACGGCGCGGCCGGCTTCAGCCTGATGGACGTGGACACCCTGGTCAGGCATCAGATGCCCGTCGTGATGGTCGTGGGCAACAACTCGGCTTGGGCACTGGAGAAGCACCCGATGCGTTTCCTGTACGGATATGACGTAGCGGCAGACTTGAGGCCCACCGAATACGACGCTGTCGTGAGCGCCCTGGGAGGGGCGGGCGAAACCGTGCGGGCGCCTGAGGGCATTGGACCGGCGCTGGACCGCGCGTTCGCCTCCGGGGTCCCCTATCTGGTGAATGTGATGACCGACACCGATGTCGCCTACCCTCGCTCAACAACCGGGGTCTAGCGGCGAAGCGCCGCCACGACTGATCGAACTTGCTCCTGACCGGCAGCGCTGAACCACGTCTCCAGCCACGAATCCAGCTCGCTTTCGCCGCAGCGCTCGATCTCGGCCACCACGGGCCTGAGCAAGGAACTCTTGATTTGAGCGAACGCGGCTGGGGACCCAGCCAGACTCCCGGCTCGGGCGATGGCGCGATCAACAACACCGGACGGCTCGGTCACTTCGTCTACTAGCCCCAGCCCAAGGGCGTCATCGGGGCTCCACAATTCGCCAACCAGGGCGATGGGAGTCAGGGACGATGCTGGCACCCGGAAGCGCAGCGCCTCCACGACCATCGCGGGCAACCCGATGCTGAGTCTGACTTCGGTCAAGCCGATCCACCGTGCTGAGGAGCTCATGACACGCAGGTCGCACATCAACGCCAGGACGCACCCTCCAGCGATCGCCGGCCCATCGATCGCCGCGATAGTCGGAATCGGAAGAGTCAGGATGTCCTTCATCCCCGCGTCGACCGAACTCATGAACGAAGCCATGTCGGCTCTATCGAGGTCGATCAGGTCCGGCAGGGCCAGTCCGGCGCTGAAGAAGCGGCCGTCACCGGTGAACACGGCAGCCTCCGCGTCGCTGGCCCGAACTTCCGCGACCGCGTCGCTCATCAGCGACAACATCTCCGCCGACATCGCATTGGCGCGCCCAGCGCGCATGCGGATCACGGCGACCGCGCCGACGCGCTCGATGCTCACCTGGCCAACGGTCTTAGGTATTGTCACGGGCCGGAGCCTACAGGGGGCTTGGCGAATCGGGTCTGGAAGTCCCCGCGGTCGACGATCGCCCGGGATACGCGACCGCTGAGCACCTGCTTGTTGATGCCGTCTGGCTGGCAGTTGTGTGCCGTGACATCGAAGTCGATGCGGCTGCCGGTACTCGCCGAAACCACGGCACACACCTCGACTTCCGCGCCGACAGGGGAGGCGGCCAGATGCTTGACGTCAATGGCCACTCCGACGGACGTCTGACCCGGCGCCAGCAGCGACACCGCCGCGAGAACCGTCGCGGCCTCTGCCCAGGCGATCAGCCTCGGGGTTGCCAGCACCGCCACATCGCCACTGCCGAGCGACTCCGCTGTGTCGGCGGGGCCGACGACTCGCACGACGGCAGCCCGATTCGTGGTTGAACCCATTGTGCGCCCGCTCTCAGGTGGCCAGGCCGAGTCGCCGAAGCTCAACGGCAAGGTCATGAGGGTTAGTGGAGCATGCCAGAGCGGCGTCCATGGTTATCACGCCCTCCGCGAAGAGCTTCGTGAGGTGCTGATCAAAAGTCTGCATGCCGTAATAGGAACCCTCGGCCACGAGTTGGCCGATCGTCGACGTCTTCTCCGCGTCGGCGATGGCATCCGCCACGCGCCCGGTATTTATGCAGACCTCCATAGCGACGACACGGCCTTCCTCGCCCTTCTTGGGGACCAGCCGCTGACACAGTATCCCGCGCAGAGAGCCAGCCAGGCTAAGCCGAGCCTGGCGCTGCTCGTGCGGAGGGAAGAAGTCGATGATGCGCGCGATCGTCTCTTCGGCGTCAACGGTGTGGAGGGTCGACATCACGAAGTGGCCCGTCTCGGCGGCTGATATCGCGGCCCTGACGGTCTCAATATCTCTCATTTCCCCCACGAGGATCACGTCGGGGTCCTGCCGCATGGCCGCGCGCATCGCCACAGCGAAGCTCGCGGTGTCCACATGCACTTCGCGCTGATTGATCATGGCGACGTCATCGGTGTGCAGGACCTCGATCGGGTCTTCGATGGTGACGATGTGGACCTCGCGCGTCCTGTTGATGTGATCAACCATCCCGGCGAGCGTGGTGGTCTTTCCGCAGCCGGTCGGTCCGGTAACGAGGACAAGACCACGCGGCTCCAGCGATAGGGGCGCTATGACGTCCGGCAGCCCCAACTCGGACAAAGGAACAGCCCCCATCAACACCGCCCGGAAGACCAGTCCGACCGAGCCGCGCTGGCGGAATGCGTTGACCCGGAAGCGGCCCACTTGCTTCATCGAGTAGGCGAAGTCCGCCTCGTTGGTCTCGTCGAACTTGTCAACCAGGTCGCTTCGCAGGACCTCATGGGCCATGTGCTCTGTGTCGGACGCCGACAGAGCGGGGACATCTAGGTGCCGCAGCCGACCGTCAACTCGGATTCGAGGTGGCGATCCGACCTTGCAATGTAGGTCCGAGCCGCCCGACTCGGCCAGCGCCCGAAGGAACGGCAACACCGACATCGGGGCACGGTTCTTGGCAAACCGATCTCGAGCTCCGCCGGAAGTCCTCGTGCTCACCGCATCCTCACCGATCGCTAGTCTGGGTCGGCCCGCTGGCCCTGGTCTCAATGCTATCGGCGCGGGGCTACGCTTGTGATGTTCAAAGAAACGAAGCACCGGAGGACTCCATGAGCAGGCGCACGCGTAAGCGCAAGGCGCGCAAGAAGAGCAACGCCAACGGCGGGAAGCGCCCCAACGCCTGACCGACACTCGCAGCCACTGGCTGCCTCTTGGAGCTAGCTGGTCGCCCCAGTGGCCTGGAACTCGGTGATGCGAGTGATTATCTTGGACTTCAGCTCCGCGGGCGCTGGCCCGCCAGCGCAGGATCGCATCACTAATTGACAGACCATTTGCTCGATCCCGACTTGTCTGTAGCAATGAGCGCACTTGACCAGGTGTCGCTTGATCGCTTCAGTCTCCGACGAGCCCATCTCTCCGTCCAAGTACTCGTAGACGTGATCGATCACCTCGCCGCAGTCGATATCGGTCGTATCGGAGCAGTTCATGGCTCCACCTCCCTGATCTGCGCGAGACCTCGTTCGCGGGCATAGTCGGCCAACAGATGCCGCATCTGTCTGCGTCCCCGGTGCAATCGGGACATGACCGTTCCGACCGGCGTGCCCATGATCTCGGCTATTTCCTTGTAAGCGAAGCCTTCGACGTCAGCAAGGTAGACGGCTATCCGGAATTCCTCGGGAAGCCTCCCAAGCGCGTCAACCACGTCCTCGTCCGGCAGATGGGCCAGTGCTTCGATTTCCGGTGGCCGGAGTCCCTCCGTCGGCTGCGCGCCGACCTTCGCGAGTTGCCAGTCCTCAAACTCCCCCATGGCGACCTGCTGCGGCCGCCTCTGTCGGCGCCGGTAGCTGTTGATGTAGGCATTCGTGAGAATACGGAACAGCCACGCCTTGATGTTCGTCCCGTCGGCGTACTGGTGGAAGCTCGAATACGCCCTAACGAAGGTGTCCTGAACCAAGTCCTCAGCATCAGTTGGGTTGCGTGTCATCCGGAGCGCGGCACCGTACAGCTGATCCATGTGGGGCAGCGCGTCCCGCTCGAAGCGAGACTTGCGCTCCGACTCGGTCTCCGCGGGTCCGGTCGGCCCCGGCGGCTCGGCAGCGCGCTCCAGATCCCGCCCGCGGGATTCACTCATCGTCTCCCAGCCTATCTCGCGCGCTGGCAAACGATCCACGCTCATCAGGCCAGATTCCACGTCGCCTCCGGAGTTGACACAACTACCCTCATCAACGCGGCAACAACGGTCCGCCATTCCCAGTGCGGTGCAGCAGCGCCATCCTCGCGCCCTCAACCAGCACCATGGCTACCTCATCTGACGTGACATTCGCCTTCGCGGGCGTCTGGAAGGAGTGATCCGACAGCGGAACGGACAGCACAGCACCTCTGGCACCACCATCGGCGAGCGCCGCGGCGACTTCCAGCGGGGTCCCCATGGCATCGCGCTCTCCCTGCAGAACCGTCAGCGGCATGAGCTTGGCCGCAGCCACCAGTTCGGCACAACGATCCGCTGCCGGGGCCTTGCCACGGTTGTGCAGGGGGAAAGACAAGCACATGACCGCGTCGGCCTCGACAGACGCGGCAGCGCGGCAGGCGACTCTCGCCCCATGACTCCTTCCACCTACGACAAGGCGTCGCAGTCCCTCGCCCGAACGGCGCAAGTCAGTGACGACCTCACGAAACGCGGCTTCGAGCTTCGGCATTCCGTCGCTGGCGTGTCGGCCAGCCGCGACCCACGGCTGCTCCACCTGGATCACGGCCACGCCAATATCCGGCAGACTGCGCGCGAGCACGTTGAGGTCCCAGCTATCGATCCCGTGCTTGTCGGCGCCCTGACCAAGAACCAGAGTCGCCCGCGGTACCCCCCTGGGTACGGGGAAGTAGTGTGCTTTGGCAATGCCGACTGTCGTCTCGATCTCCCGGACTGTGTCCCTGGCCAGCACGTTGCCATCTTCGCGGGCCCAGAGCCCAGGCACAAGCGGCGAGCAGCCCCCGATCCGTCGCGATCAGGTCCCGGGAGGAACTGGCTGAAGAAGCTGAGGTCCGTTATTCCGCACGTTGTTCACCGCAGAGCTGACGGGATCCGCCCGCAGCCACCCAGGCGACACTGGCCGCAGCACGCCCAGGACCTCAGGTCCGACTGCGGGATTCAGCCACTCATCCCACAGATCCGGCTCCAGGCATACGGGCATCCTGTCGTGGATGCGACCCAGGTCCGCCTCGGCTTTCGTCGTGATCACCGTCGTCGTCCGCAGCAAGGAAGCCGGATCGTCCTCAGGGACTTCTGGATCCCGCCAGAACTCGTACAAGCCAGCCATGGCCAGAACCGACCCATCGGCCGGACGGATGAAGAACGGTTGCTTGACTGGCTTGTGCCCTACGGGCCCGGAAGGCGTGTACCACTCGAAGTAGCCATCGGCGGGAAGCAGGCACCTCCTGCTCGCCAGAGCCCTGCGAAAGGCGGGTTTGGTCGCCACGGTCTCCACCCGGGCATTGATCATGCGGCTGCCGATGGCCGCGCTCTTCGCCCATGGCGGTACCAAACCCCACTTCGCCACGTTCAGCTCGCGGCGCAGTCTGTCACCCTTGAGCCGGTCCATGACCGCGTAGACGCGCTTGGATGGAGCCACGTTGTAGTCAGGCGGAAGCGCTTCATCGGTCGCGCGGTCGATCCCGAACTCCACTACCAGCTTGGCCTTGTCCCGACTCGCCGCGTAGCGTCCGCACATGTCACAGCGGCCCGTCGCTGGCCCACCCACTCCACCGGAAACCGGAAACGCTCGAAGGCTCGGGTTGCGACTTGAACGGCGCAGGGGGGAACCAGGGAGTGATATTCAGCTTTCTGTGGTGAGGCAGTAGCAGAATCCGGACACGTTCGCGGGAGCGTGTGCGATCGCCGATGGTCGCGGTTCGATGCACCTGGACGCGCCAGCTCCTCTCTCCTGCCACGTGGATTGGGTCGCGCAGGGATGCGCTGAATGAAGCCGACCGTCCACTCCGTCGCATGTAGCGCACCCTAAGACCCAGATACTTGCCGATGCGCCGTACGTCCTCCCGCGGTATGTAGCCGACTCGGCTGGCGAGAACAGACGCCACCTTGACCTTCATCCTCCAGGCGTGGCGGGCACGCGACAGCACAGAACGTCTCGGCGCTCCGATCCGGTAGGAGTAGAGGGACGAGGCTCCGTTCGTACGCTTCGACATCCGCGACACACGTTTTGGGTGTGCGATCCCCGAGGAAATGTCAAGAAGTGCGCCTATTGTCTCCGACTCCAGCGCATCAAGATCGATCGTTGACCTTTCCCGTTTCGGAATCGGGACTCCCATGACGAGGTGCCGATTCTGGGCCCGTGTGGTCTTCCAGGTGGCCGCGGCGACTATCTCACCGCCGCGGCGAGGTCCTCTGTTGAATCCCACGTTGATCGCGAGCTGACTCGCACTCGTGTCGAATCTCCTCGTTGTTGACCCAACCATGTGGAATCGCGCCCATGTCGAGCCCGCGTCACTGGTCACCGCGAACATGCCGTCAGCGAACGCGACATCCAACTCAGCCTTCGGAATGGAACGTCGGCCCGCCGACCCGAACATGCTGACCCGCGCGGTGAGACCGTCCCTGGAGATCGCGTCGCCCGCCTGTAGAGCAGCCTCAATCTCAGCGAGCAGCTTGCGAACTTCGCTGGGCGACGAGGAAGCGGGCGTTGCCGCAGCCGCCGGACCCGAGAGCACGGAAGCGCCCACACACACACCTGCCAGAGCGGCAACGACCCTTGGAGAGAACAAGAGCAGCGACTTCACCAATCCCCCTTCTCAGATGTCAACTGTCAACGGCGACCGAACAGCGCCACCTACGCCGGAGGCGTGAACTTCTGGGTCCTCTGGAAACCCGCCGCGCGGCCCTTTCCTGCGATCACAAGCGCCATCTTGCGGCTAGCCTCATCGATCATCTCGTCGCCCATCATGACCGCGCCCATCGCGCCACCCTCGGCCGACGTGTAGTACGCGTAGGCGTCAAGTATCAGTTCGGCGTGATCGTAGTCTTCCTGCCGGGGGCTATAGACCTCGTTCGCGGCTTCCACCTGGCCCGGATGAAGAACCCACTTGCCGTCGAAGCCGAGGGCGGCGCTGCGGCTGGCCACGCGCCTGAATCCGTCCACATCACGAATCTGAAGGTACGGCCCGTCGATCGCCTGCTTGTCGTGAGCGCGGGCCGCCATGAGGATCCTCATGAGGATGTAGTGGTAGGCGTCGCCGACGTCATATCCAGGCGGCTGCTCCCCCACGACCAGCGACTTCATGTTGATGCTGGCCATGAAGTCCGCCGGGCCGAAGATGATCGTCTCAACACGTGGAGACGCGGTCGCGATCGCGTCAACGTTGACCAAGCCGAGCGCGTTCTCGATCTGCGCTTCGATGCCGATTCGGCCCAACTCGAACCCCATGGTCTTCTCGATCTGAGTCAGGATCACGTCCAGCCAGTTCACCTGCTCGGCGGTCTGCACCTTGGGCAGCATGACGCAGTCCAGGTTCTGCCCGGCGTTCTCGACGACCTCCACGACATCCAGGTAAGTCCACTGCGTGGTCAGGTCATTCACGCGAACGACGCGCACTTTCTCGTCGTAGCCACCTTCGTTGAGGGCGGCCACGACGTTCTTGCGCGCTTCAGGCTTCGCGATTGGAGCCACGGAGTCCTCCAGATCCATGAAGATCTGGTCGGCTGGCAAGCCCTTCGCCTTCTCAAGCATCTTTGGACTGGAACCCGGAACCGCGAGATTGGAGCGTCGCGCACGCAGCGAGCGGGTAGTTGACTGGTCGGCCATCAGGTCACCTTCCATGCTGAGGCGCCCCTAGCGGCTTCCCGTCCAGACGCGCGAGGACTCAGCGTTAACGGTATCTGGCAGGAGCGGGACGTCAGCCAAAGGGGCCGCCGACAGCGTGCCAGGGCGAAGACCCCGCCCGCGAGCCCCTGCGCCGGTAGCCTGCCGAGTGTGAGCCACTCATCAACGCGAGTGTTCCTGGCTCGGCTCGCCGGGGTTCCCGCCTTTGACCCCAACGGCGACCAGGTCGGGAAAGTGCGCGACTTCGTCGTGACCGTAGGCGCCGACGGCCCTCCGCACGTCCTGGGGTTGCTGACAGAGGTGCCAGTCCGTCGACGCATTTTCCTGCCAATTTCCCGCGTACGCTCCTTCGCGGCCGGTCAGGTTGTGGTCAGCGGTCTTGTGAATCTGCGCAGGTTTGAGCAACGTCGCTCAGAGACTCTCGTCATGGGGGAGTTACTGGATCGTCGGCTGACTCTGCTCGCGGATGGCACAACGGTGACGCTGACCGATGTGGCAATTGAGCAGAGCCGAACCAGCGACTGGTACGTGACAGCGCTGTACGTGCGGCGAGGCGGCAGGTTCGGCCGTCGCGGAGACAGCTTCGTGGTGGACTGGGACGAAGTGTCCGGCCTGGGCCGTGCCGATCCCACACAAGGCGCTGACGAGCTCCTCGCCAAGATCGCCCGTCTACGACCCGCGGACGTCGCGCACATGCTTCACGAACTGCCAGACGCCCGCAGGGCCCAAGTGGCCCTGGCCCTGGAGGACAGCCGACTGGCGGACATCCTCGAGGAACTACCCGACGACGACCGCGTTGAGATCCTGTCTGCCATGGACGTGGAGAGAGCGGCCGATGTACTAGAGCAGATGGATCCCGACGACGCCGCCGACTTGATCTCAGACTTGAACCCGCCGCAGGCGACCGAACTCCTGGGGCGGATGGAGCCAGATGATGCGGATGACATCAGGCTGCTGCTCACCTACGACGAGCGAACCGCCGGTGGACTGATGACAACCGAGCCGGTGATCGTGGGTCCGGACGCGACCGTGGCCGACGCCCTGGCTCGGATAAGGGAATCCGACGTACCGCCCGCACTCGCCTCACAGGTCTACGTCGCGCGCCCGCCGCTGGAGTCGCCGACCGGCAGGTACCTAGGCGCGGCGCACTTCCAGGCTCTGCTGCGCGAGCCACCGTTCTCTCTGGTTTCGGCGATCGTGGACTCCGAGCTCACACCGATCTCCGCTCAGACCCCACTGAGCGAGGTGACTCGATACTTCGCCGCGTACAACCTGGTCGCGGCTCCAGTCGTGGACGGCGCCGACCACTTGCTAGGCGCCGTGACGGTCGATGACGTCTTGGACCACATGCTTCCTGATGACTGGCGGGAAGTGCCCCCACCCCGCGACGCGGACGACGATACGCCAGGACCGCGATCAGGCGGGGACGTGACCCATGGCCGATAGCAAGCGCGCCAGGTCCCGATCGCCGCTGCGTTCCAGACGAACGCGTCTCGATCAGCCCTACAACCGCAGCTCCGTATGGCGTCTCCAATACGACCCGGAAACGTTCGGGAAGTGGAGCGAGGGCGTTGCGCGATACATCGGTTCGTGGCGGTTCATCGCCTGGATGACAGTCATCGTTGTCGCCTGGGTTTCGTACAACATCATCATCCCGGCGGATTGGAGAGCCGACCCCTACCCCTTCATATTCCTGACTCTGTTGCTGTCGCTGCAGGCGTCGTACGCGGCCCCTCTGATCCTCCTGGCTCAGAACAGGCAAGACGACCGGGACCGAGTGCAGTACGAGGAGGACCGAGCACGAACTGACCGTCAACTCGCCGACACTGAGTACCTGATGCGGGAGATCGCGTCGCTGCGTTCGGCTCTCGGCGAGATGGCCACGCGTGACTACCTTCGAAGCGAGCTCAGGGACATGCTGGAGGAGTTGCAGGCCGACCCCGAAGGGGGGGACCCAGATGCCTCGTAGGTTGGGCGACGTCCTTCTCGAGTGGGGGACAGTCACTCAGGATGAGCTAGCCGCAGCGCTGGCGCGGCAACGCGAAGATCCCACGCACAGAAGGCTGGGCCACCTGCTGGTCGAGCACGGTGAACTCGACGAGAAGACGCTGGCTGCCGCACTAGCCGCAACGCACAATCTGCAGAGCGTAGACCTAGACGCCGTCGAAATCGACCGCAATCTTGCCCGCAAAGTCCCGCGCACCATAGCTGAGCGGCATCTCGTTCTCCCGATCTCGCAAGACAATGAGGTGATCACAGTCGCCGTCGGGGACCCTGTTGACGTCGTGGCACTTGACGAAGTCCGCTCGCGGCTCAGTTGCGATCGCGTCAACATCGTCGTTGCGCCCGAGTCCCAGATCCGCCACAGGTTGGCTGGCATCTGGGGGGATGCGGTAAGCCGACAAGTGGTTGAGAAGTTCGTTGAGGACCTGCCCGTCGACACCAAGCAGCAGGAGGGCGATGACCCTGACGCCGGGGCAGTCGCGGTAGTGAACCAGATCCTGTCCAGCGCCGCTCACCGGGAGGCCAGTGACATCCACATCGAGCCGCTGATCGATGGTGTTCGAGTACGGATCCGGGTCGACGGAGTCCTGCAGGAGCTTCTGCGACTTCCGCGGGCAGGACTGGGCTCGCTCGTGGCCCGTCTGAAGATCGTTTCCGGATTGGACGTGATGCAAAGGCGAGTGCCGCAGGACGGTCGCACTACCCTGCGAATCGGTCGACAGAACAGGGACATCCGAGTGTCCACGCTTCCGTCGATCCACGGCGAGACCATCGTCTTGCGACTGCTCCCGACGCACTCTGATCTACCCTCGCTGGACGCTCTCGGGATGACGAAGGGCCAGATCGAGTTGCTCAGGGAAACACTCAACCGACCCCAGGGACTAGTGCTAGTAACTGGCCCCACCGGGTCAGGCAAGTCGATCACGCTCCACGCATCGCTTGAGGAAGTCCGCGACGACAAGCGCAACATCATCAGCTTGGAAGACCCCGTCGAAGTTGACATGCCCGGCCTGACGCAGGTTCCGATCAACGACGCGATCGGGATGACGTTCCCGACGGGCCTGCAAGCGGCTCTCCGCCAAGACCCCGACGTGATCATGGTGGGGGAATCGCGCGATCTGGAAACCGCTCAGATGGCCGTTCGGGCCGCGCTCACCGGCCACCTAGTGCTGACCACGCTGCACACGCTAGACGCGCCTTCGGCACTTACCCGGCTGATGGAAATGGGCATCCCCACCTACCTTGTCACCGCGAGCCTGCGACTAATCATCGCCCAACGCCTCTTGCGCCGACCCTGCCCCAAATGCGCGAAACCTCATGTTCCCGACGACGACACCTGTGCCAGGCTCGGCCTGGCGCCTGAGCAGGCGAAGCGCATGGTGCGCGGCGAGGGATGTCGGCAGTGCGACAAGACAGGGTTCAAGGGGCGGATCGGCGTGTACAGCTTCCTCAACGTCGGCGAGAGGGTTCGACAGAACCTGCTCGACGGAGTCAGCGAGCCAGAAATGCTCGCAACAGCACGGGCAGCCGGCTGGCAGACGCTAGCAGAGCGTGCCGTTGAGATGGCGATGGAAGGGTTGACTACACCCAGCGAGATCCTGCGAACGATCGTCACCGAGTACGACCCCCGGCCCACTGTGTCGGAGCCGTAGGGGGACACGGTCGCGGCATCTGCGCCCAACTGGCGCAGCGTAGTCTGCCGTCATGGCGCAAGTAACAACCGATGCGGTTCACTCAGCTCTTGACTCAGTGCTCGATCCGGAGATCGGCAAGCCGATCACAGAACTGGGGATGGTCGGCCCCATAGACATCCGTCCCGATGGATCCGTCGACGTCACTGTGCTGCTCACGATCAGCGGTTGCCCCATGCAGGACGCGATCAGAACCCGCGTGACCGAGGCGGTAAGCGCGGTGGCTGGGGTCACAGCCGTCTTGGTGCGCCTGGAAACCATGAGCGAGGAGCAGCGCAAGAACCTGCGAGACAGACTCAGCGGCCCGGTCAGGGAGATTCCGTTCAACCGCCCAGGCTCGCTGACACGCTGCTACGCCGTCACGTCCGGTAAGGGCGGGGTCGGCAAGTCTTCCATCACAGTCAACATCGCCGTCTCACTCGCGTCGCGCGGCCTGGCGGTGGGGGTACTGGACTCAGACATCTACGGTCATTCGGTTCCGGGGATGCTGGGCATCAAGCAGAATCCGACGGTCGTGGACGGGATGCTCATGCCGCCGTCCGCCAACGGCGTGAAGGCGATCTCGATGCTGCCGTTCAAGCCTGGAGGATCCACTGAGCCGGTCGCGTTCCGCGGCCCGATGCTGCACCGCGCCGTGGAGCAGTTCCTGACCGATGTCTACTGGGGCGACTTGGACGTCCTTCTGCTCGACCTCCCACCGGGGACTGGCGACGTGCCGATCTCGGTCGCCCAGCTACTGCCGTCAGCCGAGCTGTTGGTCGTCACGACCCCGCAATCGGCAGCTGCCGAGGTGGCCGTGCGCGCCGGGATGCTGGCGAAGCAGACGCATCAGAAGATCGTCGGCGTCGTTGAAAACATGAGCGCGTTTCCGTGCCCTCACTGCGGGGAACCGATCGAGCTGTTCGGCACGGGTGGAGGAAAGCTCGTCGCCGAGACGCTGTCGCAGGCTCTGGGCGCGAACGTTCCCCTGATCGGCCAAGTTCCGTTCGATGTTCGATTGCGTGAAGGCGGTGACTCCGGCGAGCCGCTCGTCGCGCATGAGCCACAATCCCAGGCGGCGCGTGCCCTGGATGCGATCGCTGATCAGCTCGCCGACAACAAGCGCGGGCTCGTCGGGATGGACCTCGGCATGACCCCGGTCGGCCGCTAGGGTCCCTCAGCCGACAGGCCTGGCCCGTCAGTTCCGCTGGGACCCTGATTCTCGTCCTCATCGAAGAACAGGGACTGCACTTCATCGGTAATGAACGGCAGCGCCAGAGGCGGCTCAGCTGCACGCATCGCCTGCTGGGCGATTAGCCACGTCGACTCGATCCGGCCATCGTCTTTGGCGAGCGATGCCGGGTCCGAGGATCCCGCCCCGAGGTAGGCGACCCAGGCGGCATTGTGGCCCAGGTAGGCCTGTTGGGCAGCTAGCAGGTCTGTGTGCCAGGGCAGGAACGACAGGTCGGCCACCGACCGTCCCGCAGCCTCGACGGCAGCCTTGCCCTCACCGGCGATCGCAGCAATCTCATCTGACGCCTTCGCTGCATCCTCATCGGTCGGGCGCCCCTCCCCCTTCTCGGGCACGGCCACATCCGACATGCGGTCCTGTGCGATCGTCATGCCCGACTCTGACGCCGCCACGGTCTCCAGCAGACGAGACATCTCAATCGTCCTGGCTGCCCAGTCCCCCACGACAGATGCCATTCCGAGGACCACGACTGCCACGACTATCCAAACCACCGGGTGCGGTCCGCGCCGCGTCGGCTCGGTCGGTGCGGGCGCGGCGCCAATCGGAGCGGGAACAACTATCGGGAACTGGCCGGGGGGCGGCCACTGAACATACTGAGTCACAGTGCAAGCCTGGACCATCCGGCCGCCGAACGGTAGAGCTTCTACCCACTTCCCGACCTCCGCGGGAGGCCGCACCTCGCGGCCGTGCCCGGTTCCTCCGTGGCCGTGCCCGGTTCCTCCGTGGCCGTTCCGGCGGCTTCAAGCCTCACGCTGGGGGTCCCTCCCCCACTTCGTGGGGGGGGGCTTGGTCCCGACCCACGCAGGAACCCGTCCCGCGCCCGCGTGGCTAGGGCGGGGGTCTTCGCCATCGGTGTCGAGGTGTCGGGGTGACGGTCCACCACGGCTGGGATGGATCGCCCGCGGAGGGTTCCCCGACCCCGGGTTGGCCCGCCTCGGGTTGGCCCGCCTCGGGTTGGCCCGCCTCGGGTTGGCCTGGATCGGTGTCGCGTGTCAGTTCCCACCGGCCGAGGTCGAGTTGACGATGATGTGGCCAACAAACACTGGCCAGTGAGTCCAGGTCGGTAGCGCCTCCCAGGGACCACGCGGTGACGTGATGCGGCTGGGTGTGCTCAGGACCCACATCACAACCCGGGATCACACACCCCCCGTCTCGAACAGCCAAGGCCCTGCGCTGCGCTGGGGTCGCAAGACGAACCGAACGGCCCACCGCCACAGGCTGTAGTTGAGTCAAACCCAAACGGTTCAACAACGAACGCGGATCCACCGGTTCGCGAGGCTCAGCGATCACGGGAGTGATCTGGCAGGAACACAACCCGAACCGGGCACCGGCATGTCCTAGGACCTGATCGTGGCCCAGCTGGCCCAAACCGGCACCGCCAGCGCACCACCTGTCGCCACAACCGCCACCGTCGGCGTCGGTGTGGGGTTGGCCGGGGGAGGTGTTGGCGACTTGTTCGGCTTGTGCCATGGTCATGGTCAACGTGACCGCCGCTGGTAGGCCACCGTGTTTGGGAAGGTCGGCTTTGCTGACCAGAAGCATCAAAGCGTCAGCGTTGCGCTGCGCGCGGGTCAAACCGTCGCCCTCGACGCGAAGCGATTCAGCGCACGCCGCCACAGCTTCTTCGAACGCTTTGCCGTCCACA
>JAUYJT010000046.1 GCA_030700225.1 Candidatus Nanopelagicales bacterium
TCTTGGTCGACTTCCGAACATAGAGCCACGCCCCGTGTGCGCCTTACCCACCGGTCACCGTGTCGCCAGATCCGTTGCCCCGCACCGGTTCGGCACTCTCAGCGCCGAAACTCACCCACATTCATGCCGGGAGAGCCCGAAATGTCCGCTCCCAGATGCTCGCGGTATCAGCGGCGATGATTGATCGGATGCTGGCCCCGGCCGAGAAGGCGATGGCGATCAAGGGGGCGTTTGCGACCAAGGCCGGGTCGATGCTGCGCTCTTCCATCCCGATCCGGAGGGCCGGGGACACCAGTTATGGCAGACGCGGGTGCGCCAAGGTGGACACTGGCCCACTGCGGGGGCGGCCTGCTCGGCGAGTTCGCCTACACAGTCGACCTCACCGACGTTGTGACCGGCTGGACCAAGCCGGTAGCGATCAAGAACATGTCCCACCGCTGGATGGTCGCTGCGACGGACGAGATCACCGCCCGGCTACCGTTCGAACTGGTCGGGGGGGTACCGCTGCCCGTGAGGGGGACTGGAGTTCGATAACGGCAGCGAGTTCGTCAACCACGCCCTGATCCGCTGGGCTCAGGAACGCGACATCCATCTGACCCGGTCCCGGCCCGACAAGTCCAACGACAACGCCCACATCGATCAGAAGAACGGGGATCTGGCGCGCCGTGCGGCGTTCCACTACCGCTACGACACCGACGCGGAGCTCCTGCTGTTCAACGAGTTGTACGGCTTCCTGAGACTGCGGTTCAACCTGTTCACCGCCAACAACAAGGCCGCCGGATGGGTCACCCGGCCCAACGGCCAGAACGTGCGGATTCACAACATGCCCAGGAGCCTTTACCAGCGGGTCCTCGAATCCGGGACACTCACAGACGCCAAGCGCAATGAACTGATCGCATTGCGCGCTGCCACGAACCCCGCGAAGCTCACCCGTCTCCGAGCGGAGGTTGCCGAGTACGAGTTGCTGCGCTCGGAGTCGCCGAGCAACAGGTCCAGCGGTACGAGGCGACCGGGTACCGTGCCGCCAGCCTGGCCCGCGTCTGAGACGTCGCTGACGCCCTTGACATTACGATGACCGCACGCGCGGTGTTCGCCAAGACGAGCGTCGCTTGATCGAACGGGCCACCGCCGCCGCGCGCCCTCGGCCGGACCGACCCTGCCTCGAGGTACCCCTCAGTGCAGAATCGGCCCCGGCTGAGACAGCTGCTGGACCCTCATCGGCAGACGCTTCACCGGCTCGCCGTCGATCGAGATCACCCACGAGTAGATCTCCGGTCGCTCGAACCCCAGCCCGTTGATCGTGATCGCGAGTGACACCAGCTGCTCGTCCCCGGCCGGGAGCAGGGGAGGCCTTCCGACATTGAACGAACTGCCGATCTCGGTGACAGGTCTCGAGCCGTCCGCGGTGCGGTCCTCCCCGATCGGGATCCGCTCGCCGTCGGGTGACTCCAGATGCACGGTGAGGTTGTGGTTCTGATTGGTCTGCGTATAGGGCACGGAAATCGTCATGCCGAGCGCGAGGCGCGGGTGCTGGACGGGGAAGGACCCAGCGTAGATCGTGTTCCAGCCGATGCCGAGGGCGTAGATCTTCCCCTGCACGGCTTCTGCGGCGTCGGCCAGGAAGGCGTCGATCCGCATCGTGGTCATACCAGCGCTTCCCGAATCCAGATTCATGGTCCTAACGTATTCGGTGGCGGACCCGAGCGGCCGACAGGTCGGATGACTAGGCACGTAGGGGAAAGCGCCGCGCACGATCGCAGGCGCCGAGGAGGGGGAACGTGGACTTCATCGTTGAGCCGTTTCATCGTCGCTTCGATAGAAGGGCGTTTGATTCGGGACAACCTGCCCTGGATGAGTGGCTTCGTAGTCAAGCGGGGCAGCAAGACTGTCGGCACAACGCCCGCACGTTCCTGGCAGTCCTGGACAATCGCGTGATCGGCTACTACTCGACATTGACGTACCGACTCGATCTCGACGAAGTCGCCGCCGCCGTCGGTGCCGGAGCGCGTCAGTATCCGATACCGGCAGTCCTGCTCGCCAGGTTGGCCGTCGATCGGGAGTTCCAAGGTCATGGCGTGGGCAGCCGATTGCTGTTGGACGGACTGGCCAGGCTGGCATCCGTGTCAAGAGACATCGGCTTCGAGGTCGTGGTGGTCGATGCGCTCGATCAGGATGCGTCAGTGTTCTATCGCAGGTTCGGATTCCGAGCCTTCCAGCGCAAGCCGCTCAAGCTCTTCCTAGCGACGAAGGACCTGCGACGAACTTTTGGCCTAGCCTAGACAGGTACATACCAGGGACGTACAGTCGTGTGGGGAGTGATCGATGTGTCCAGTGAAGATCAAGCGGCGGATGCCGCCAAGTTGCGAAGCAAGCGCGTCAACATGCGACTTACGCCTGAGGCCTTCGAGACCATTAGGGATGCCGCGAGTGTCCAGCAGCAAGACCTGACTTCCTTCGTCCTGGGAGCATCGCTGGAACGTGCCCGCGGAATCCTCGCCGAAGACCGCATCCTTAGGCTGACCCCGCACGAGGTCCAGCAACTCGAGCAAGCCCTCGACCGGGAGCCCGAGGTGATCCCTCAACTCCAGGCCATGCTGCGACGGTTGGGCGAAACGTCGGACCGAGAACGCAACCAACCCGTCTCGTAGTCGGTTCGGCAGGGCCGGATCCCGGCCTCCCGCCGACCTAGGCCTCGTAACGGGCCCGGTTGGCCTCGACGAACTTCTTCGCCGCCGACATGATCATGTCCTGAACCTTCTCGGCTGCCTTCTTCTTCACGAAGCCAGGAGCCGGGGCGCTGTTGTCGGTGCGCAGGAAGATCTCGAACGTGCTCGTTCCGTCGCCGTTGTCGATGGCCGAGTACGTGCCCTCCTGGACTTTCTGCAGCTTGCTCGGATTTGGAAGCTTGTAGTGCATGACGTTTGGCTCGTACCAGTAGTGCATCTCGTAGGTCTCCTTGACCATCCCGAGAATCGAACTGGATAGCATCCCGCGCATAACGCGCCCCTCGTCATCGGACTCCAGCAGCTCGAACTTCTCCAGCATCGGAACCCATTCGGCCTCCGCTGCCACGTCCTGGCAGAACCTGCCGAGCACGTGTACGGGTACTTCGCAACTGATGCTGCATTCAACTGTTTGTTCACCCATGCGGGAAACGCTAGTGGCGCCAGCGGCTCCATGCAGGTCGAGTCGTGAGCGCGTGGCCGCTGCTACCTTCGGCGTCCGGGCTTCAGGCCCCGGCTGCTGCTCGCCAGTCGCCGCGGCGTGATCTTGTCGCGCAGCTGGCCAAATGGATCTTGTTACGAAATTGGCCAAACGTGTCCGCTTCGCGTCTCGCAAGTGGCCGGAATCGTCACAAGATCACGACCAGGCCCCTCGCGGCCCGGAATCTCCCGGCGACGCGATGCGTGGCTTGACGCGCGCGTCCGCCAAGATGGTCCCGTGGCGGACATCATCTCGGACCTGCGGTGGCGAGGGCTCATCGCGGACTCAACCGACATTGACCGCCTGCGCGCGGAGCTGGGCTCGGGGTCAATGTGTTTCTACTGCGGGTTCGACCCGACTGCGCCGAGCCTGCACCTGGGAAACCTGCTGCAGATTCTCATCATGCGGCGCCTGCAGCTCGCCGGTCACCGCCCGCTGGCATTGGTCGGCGGTGCCACGGGGCTGATCGGCGACCCAAAGGACACAGGCGAGCGATCGCTCAACGAGCGTGACGTCGTAGCGGGGTGGGCGGAGCGCGTGGACGCTCAGCTGCGCCAGTTCCTGGATTTCGACGGCCCGTCCGCCGCTCGGACGGTCAACAACTACGAATGGACGTCGAGCTTGGGCGCGGTTGAGTTCCTGCGCGAGATCGGCAAGCACTTCAGCGTGAACCGGATGCTGGACCGCGAGGCCGTGGCGGCCAGATTGGTCGGTCCAGGGATCTCATTCGCCGAGTTCAGCTACCAGTTGCTGCAGGCCAATGACTTCCTTGAGCTGTCCCGCTCCTACGGTTGCCGGCTCCAGACAGGGGGCTCGGACCAGTGGGGGAATCTGACCGCGGGCGTGGACCTTGTGCGTCGCGTGACCGGCGAACACGTGCACGCGATGACTTCGCCGCTGATGGTCAAGGCCGACGGGACGAAGTTCGGCAAGACCGAGTCCGGGACCGTGTGGCTGTCGGCTGACCTAACTTCCCCTTACGCGTTCTACCAGTTCTGGGTGAACGCCGATGACGACGACGCTGTCGCCTGGCTCAAGGCCTTCTCGCTGCGTCCTCGGCAGGAGATTGAGAATCTGGCTGCGGAGGTCGCCGAGCGTCCACAGCGGCGAGAAGCTCAGCGAGCTCTGGCTGAGGAGCTCACGACACTCGTGCACGGCGAGGATGCGAAGCGGGCTGTGGTGGCCGCCTCGCAGGCCCTGTTCGGCCGAGGTGATCTGACCGAGCTGAGCCCAGAGGTTCTCGACGCTGCTTTGACCGAGGCCCCTCACGTGCGCCTCGCGGCTGGGGATGCGGGCGAGTCGGGCCTTAGGTTCGTGGATGCGATGGCGCGGTCCGGGCTCGTGCCCGGCATCTCGGCGGCTAAGCGCGCGGTCGCGGAGGGGGGCGCCTACTTGAACAACGTTCGCGTCACCGATGGGGAGCGGATCATGAGCGCCGAAGACCTAGTGCACGGCAGGTGGCTGGTCGTGCGGCGGGGCCGTCGATCGTTCGCCGGCGTCGACGGGTCAGAAGCGTTGCGGAACAGGCCCGCTGACGTCGACTGACCGAAGCGGGTACGACGCGCGCTTGTCCAATCCGCTGGAGTGGCCGTGTCCGATTTGACCCAGTGCGCCTGGTTCCGTAGGCTTCGCGATTGTGCCCTGGAGGCCGCGAGGTCGGCCAGGGTGACATCCACCGGTCGGGATCTGATCCCGGCCTCTGAATCGGACAGCCAAGGGTTGACCCGGAGCGGAAGTGGATGTAAGGTAGGACAGTTGCCCCAAAAGACGGCCGGAAGGCTGGATTTCGGTGCGCGTCCGCTCCTTGAGAACTCAACAGCGTGCCGAAAGTCAATGCCAAAACAAACCCCGTCCGTGGGGGCCTTCCGAGGTTGCCACGGCGGATTCCTTTGGTATAGCGGTAGTGCACAGGCATTACCGCCGATGCCAGATCATCTACCTCCGGGTAGTTCAATGGCCCCTAGGGGCGATAGAGCATTCACGGAGAGTTTGATCCTGGCTCAGGACGAACGCTGGCGGCGTGCTTAACACATGCAAGTCGAACGGAGACCCCTTCTTCGGAAGGGCGATCAGTGGCGAACGGGTGAGTAACACGTGGGCAACCTGCCCCTCGCACTGGGATAACCTCGGGAAACCGGGGCTAATACCGGATATGACCAACACGGGCATCCGTGATGGTGGAAAGGATTCTGGCGAGGGATGGGCCCGCGGCCTATCAGCTAGTTGGTGGGGTAAAGGCCTACCAAGGCGATTACGGGTAGCCGGCCTGAGAGGGCGACCGGCCACACTGGGACTGAGACACGGCCCAGACTCCTACGGGAGGCAGCAGTGGGGAATATTGCGCAATGGGCGAAAGCCTGACGCAGCAACGCCGCGTGAGGGATGACGTACGTCGAGATGTAAACCTCTTTCAGCGGGGACGAAGCGAAAGTGACGGTACCCGCAGAAGAAGCACCGGCTAACTACGTGCCAGCAGCCGCGGTAATACGTAGGGTGCAAGCGTTGTCCGGAATTATTGGGCGTAAAGGGCTCGTAGGCGGTCTGTCGCGTCGGATGTGAAAACTCGGAGCTCAACTCCGGGCCTGCATACGATACGGGCAGACTAGAGTTCGGTAGGGGAGACTGGAACTCCTGGTGTAGCGGTGGAATGCGCAGATATCAGGAAGAACACCAATGGCGAAGGCAGGTCTCTGGGCCGATACTGACGCTGAGGAGCGAAAGCGTGGGGAGCGAACAGGATTAGATACCCTGGTAGTCCACGCTGTAAACGGTGGGCGCTAGGTGTGGGGAATTGTTTACATTTTCCGCGCCGCAGCTAACGCATTAAGCGCCCCGCCTGGGGAGTACGGCCGCAAGGCTAAAACTCAAAGGAATTGACGGGGGCCCGCACAAGCGGCGGAGCATGCGGCTCAATTCGATGCAACGCGAAGAACCTTACCTAGGCTTGACATATGGCGTTTACCGGTAGAGATATCGGGTCCTTCGGGGCGCCATACAGGTGGTGCATGGCTGTCGTCAGCTCGTGTCGTGAGATGTTGGGTTAAGTCCCGCAACGAGCGCAACCCTCGTTCTATGTTGCCAGCGGATAATGCCGGGGACTCATAGGAGACTGCCGGGGTCAACTCGGAGGAAGGTGGGGACGACGTCAAGTCATCATGCCCCTTATGTCTAGGGCTGCACGCATGCTACAATGGCCGGTACAAAGGGCTGCAATACCGTAAGGTGGAGCGAATCCCACAAAGCCGGTCTCAGTTCGGATTGGGGTCTGCAACTCGACCCCATGAAGTCGGAGTCGCTAGTAATCGCAGATCAGCAACGCTGCGGTGAATACGTTCCCGGGCCTTGTACACACCGCCCGTCACGTCACGAAAGTCGGTAACACCCGAAGCCGGTGGCCTAACCCTTTACTGGGAGGGAGCTGTCGAAGGTGGGACTGGCGATTGGGACGAAGTCGTAACAAGGTAGCCGTACCGGAAGGTGCGGCTGGATCACCTCCTTTCTAAGGAGCACCTGGTGCCGAGAGGCATCCAGAGCCGAGATGGCCGAATGAGCCATTTCGGAAGCTCAAGGGTAAACCATTGACCATTCGGCGATAATCAGTCTTTCTCCAGTACTGCCGCATTGCGGTGTGGAAAAGAGCCAGGCTGAGAGTCGCTTAGGCACGCTGTTGGGTCCTGAGGGAACGGGCAACCGTCCTCAAGGAACCGGCCTCAGGGCCGGGGGTAGTCATCTCGTCGAACAGCCGCCAAGCGGTATGCGACGAACCAGATGGCCAACCCGCCCGTATTTTGAGAACTGCACAGTGGACGCGAGCATCAAATCTTTGTGGCCAAGTTAGTAAGGGCACACGGTGGATGCCTAGGTACCAGGAGCCGATGAAGGACGTAGGAGGCTGCGATAAGCCTCGGGGAGCTGCCAACCGAGCTGTGATCCGGGGATGTCCGAATGGGGAAACCCGGCTGGGGTAATGCCCAGTCACTTGCGCCTGAATATATAGGGCGCTTAGAGGTAACGTGGGGAAGTGAAACATCTCAGTACCCACAGGAAGAGAAAACAAAAGTGATTCCGTAAGTAGTGGTGAGCGAAAGCGGAACAGGCTAAACCGGTCTCGTGTGATAGCCGCCAGGCGTTGCGAGATCGGGGTCGTGGGACGTGACAGAGGACTCTGGCGAGTTCTCAAGAAGTAAGAAATGTTCGTCGTAGTCAAAGGCTTTGGGAAGAGCCAGCATAGAGGGTAATACTCCCGTAGACGAAACGTCGGACACTTCTGTCGCGTATCCCAAGTAACACGGGGCCCGAGAAATCCCGTGTGAATCTGGCGGGACCACCCGCTAAGCCTAAATACTCCCTGGTGACCGATAGCGGACAAGTACCGTGAGGGAAAGGTGAAAAGTACCCCGGGAGGGGAGTGAAATAGAACCTGAAACCGTGTGCTTACAAGCCGTGGGAGCGTCGGGATCTTCGGATCCTCGTGACCGCGTGCCTTTTGAAGAATGAGCCTGCGAGTTAGTGGTGCGTGGCAAGGTTAACCCGTGTGGGGAAGCCGTAGCGAAAGCGAGTCCTAATAGGGCGATTCAGTCGCGTGCTCTAGACCCGAAGCGGAGTGATCTACCCATGGCCAGGGTGAAGCGCGAGTAAGACCGCGTGGAGGCCCGAACCCACCAATGTTGAAAAATTGGGGGATGAGCTGTGGGTAGGGGTGAAAGGCCAATCAAACTCCGTGATAGCTGGTTCTCCCCGAAATGCATTTAGGTGCAGCGTCGCGCGTTTCTTGCCGGAGGTAGAGCACTGGATGGTCTAAGGGGCCTAAAAGTCTACTGAAATCAGCCAAACTCCGAATGCCGGTAAGTTAGAGCGCGGCAGTGAGACTGCGGGGGATAAGCTTCGTAGTCGAAAGGGAAACAGCCCAGATCACCGATTAAGGCCCCCAAGCGTGTGCTAAGTGGAAAAGGATGTGGAGTCGCCCAGACAACCAGGAGGTTGGCTCAGAAGCAGCCACCCTTGAAAGAGTGCGTAATAGCTCACTGGTCAAGTGATTCCGCGCCGACAATGTAGCGGGGCTCAAGCACACCGCCGAAATCGTGACATTGACGCTTTGCCCGGCTTCCAGGATCCGTCCTGGTGGTCCAGGCGCGTTGATGGGTAGGGGAGCGTCGTGTGGCGAGAGAAGCGGCGGGGTGACCCAGCCGTGGACGCCACACGAGTGAGAATGCAGGCATGAGTAGCGAAAGACGGGTGAGAAACCCGTCCGCCGAATGACCAAGGGTTCCAGGGGCAGGCTAGTCCGCCCTGGGTAAGTCGGGACCTAAGGCGAGGCCGACAGGCGTAGTCGATGGACAACGGGTTGATATTCCCGTACCGGTGACATTACGACCCTGCCGAGCCCGAGGATGCTAAGCGCAGGAAACCGGAACCTCTTCGGAGGCGATGGTGGGCAGCGCGACCCAATCCGGTAGTAGGCAAGCGAAGGGGTGACGCAGGAGGGCAGTCCAACCGCGGCGATGGTTGACCGCGGGCAAGGTTGTAGGGCGAGACATAGGCAAATCCGTGTCTCACAAGCCTGAGAACCGATACCGAGCCGAACTAGGCGAAGTGGATGATCCCATGCTGCCGAGAAAAGCCTCTAGCGAGTAATGTAACCGCCCGTACCCCAAACCGACACAGGTGGTCAGGTAGAGAATACCAAGGCGATCGAGAAAACCGTGGTTAAGGAACTCGGCAAAATGCCCCCGTAACTTAGGGATAAGGGGGGCCATTTCCGGTGTAGGGACTTGCTCCCGAAGCTGGAGGTGGCCGCAGAGACTAGGCTGAAGCGACTGTTTATCAAAAACACAGGTCCGTGCGAAGTCGCAAGACGCAGTATACGGACTGACGCCTGCCCGGTGCTGGAACGTTAAGGGGACGGGTTAGCGCGCAAGCGCGAAGCTCTGAACTTAAGCGCCAGTAAACGGCGGTGGTAACTATAACCATCCTAAGGTAGGAAATCCTTGAGGGTCGTGCCTCAAGATCTGCCCGTTGCGGGAGTGATCCCGTAACTGCAGCTGGCTATATGCTGGGAACACCGTGCATCCGGCACTACCAACACTGTCGGACCTAGAGACTAGGTTCGAGCGTGGAGGTGACAATGTGTCCGGTGCGGTCAATCAGCAGGAAAGGCCAGGATTCGAGCAGTGGGTCGTCGGGTTCGTCGACGGGCAACCGTTGGTGTACCAAGCTCACTTACGCGGTAAGAAGCCGTCTCGTTTCTTGGAATCCTCAGAGGCCATACGCCAGCCACCTCGTTCGGCAACGAGGTGAAGATATGGTCCTAGCCCTATGGCGACATAGGGATTCGCTAGAGCGAAATTCCTTGTCGGGTAAGTTCCGACCTGCACGAATGGCGTAACGACTTCAGCGCTGTCTCAACCGCGGACTCGGCGAAATTGCACTACGAGTAAAGATGCTCGTTACGCGCGGCAGGACGGAAAGACCCCGGGACCTTTACTATAGCTTGGTATTGGTGGTCGGTTCGGTTTGTGTAGGATAGGTGGGAGACTGTGAAGCGGTGACGCCAGTTACCGTGGAGTCAATGTTGAAATACCACTCTGATCGTATTGGCTGTCTAACCTAGGTCCGTAATCCGGATCAGGGACAGTGCCTGGTGGGTAGTTTAACTGGGGCGGTTGCCTCCAAAAGAGTAACGGAGGCGCTCAAAGGTTCCCTCAGCCTGGTTGGCAATCAGGTGTCGAGTGCAAGTACACAAGGGAGCTTGACTGTGAGACTGACAGGTCGAGCAGGGACGAAAGTCGGAACTAGTGATCCGGCGCTGGCATGTGGAAGCGGCGTCGCTCAACGGATAAAAGGTACCCCGGGGATAACAGGCTAATCTTGCCCAAGAGTCCATATCGACGGCATGGTTTGGCACCTCGATGTCGGCTCGTCGCATCCTGGGGCTGGAGTAGGTCCCAAGGGTTGGGCTGTTCGCCCATTAAAGCGGCACGCGAGCTGGGTTCAGAACGTCGTGAGACAGTTCGGTCCCTATCCGCCGCGCGCGTAGGAGTCTTGAGAAGGGCTGTCCCTAGTACGAGAGGACCGGGACGGACGAACCTCTGGTGTGCCAGTTGTCCTGCCAAGGGCATGGCTGGTTGGCTACGTTCGGGAGGGATAACCGCTGAAAGCATCTAAGCGGGAAGCCTGCTTCAAGATGAGGACTCCCACAGGGTTGACCTGGTAAGGCCCCCAGTAGACGACTGGGTTGATAGGCCGGAGGTGGAAGCGCGGTAACGCGCGGAGCTGACCGGTACTAATAGGCCGAGGACTTGTCCACTCACAACTTGCGTCCACTGTGCGGTTCCCGAGATACGGTCGGGAATCCGAATTGATATCTCAATAGAGTTACGGCGGTCATAGCAGAGGGGAAACGCCCGGCTCCATTCCGAACCCGGAAGCTAAGCCCTCATGCGCCGATGGTACTGCGTGGGAAGCTGCGTGGGAGAGTAGGTGCCGCCGGACATTCTTTGGATGGGGGGTCACCTTGTGTGGCCCCCCATTTCTTTTCGCCAGGGGAAGGCCCCGTTGTTGTAGGGAGAGCGAGTGCCTGTATCAGACGTGGGAGAGGCAGATCGCCCTCACCGCGAAACTCGCGGCAGGCTCTCCCGTCCCCCCGTTGACGATGACGTGACGCTGGAGGAGCTGGATCGCGAAGTGCGCGGTCAGCTGGATACTTTGCCCGGCTCCCTCGCGGATTTGGTTGGCGGTCAGTTGGCCATGGCCGCGCGACTAGTCGACAGCGCACCCGATCTGGCGTTGGAGCACGCCCAGGCTGCGCGAGATCTTGCTCCGCGGGTCGCCTGCGCTCGCGAATCGGTTGCCGTCGCTGCGTACGCTTCCGGCGACTACTCGCTCGCCGCGCGGGAGGCTCGGACAGTAAGGCGTATGACAGGCGATGAGGGTTGGCTCGCCGTGATCGCCGACTGCGAACGAGGTCTGGGGCATCCGGAGAAGGCCCTGGACATGCTGACCGGCGATGCGATCTCCAACCTGAAGCCGCCGACCCGTGCGGAGGCGCTGATTGTCCTGTCCGGAGCACGCGCTGACATGGGTCAGGATGAGGCGGCTCTCGCTGTACTAGATGACCCGCTGCTGCGGGTCCGCGAGCGATCCGAGTGGGTCGCCCGCCTCCGGTTCGCCTATGCCGAGGCGCTGTTGAGGCTCGGCCGGGAGCAGGAGGCCCTGCGGTGGCTGCGCCTCGCCTCGGCTGGCGACCCAGAAGGGCTGACAGGGGCGGGCAACCGTCTCGCTGAACTTGAGGGTGTCGAGATCGTGGACGTTCTGGACAGCTCGCAGGAGGACGAGGTCTGACGGCCTTCCGCGTGGCACGATCTAGTAGTGCCCGCAGCCACGACGTTGATTCAGAGCCACGACGCGGTGCTGGTCGACTTGGACGGCGTGGTTTATGTGGGCGGACATGAAGTGCCCCACGCGAGTGCGTCGCTTCACGCGGTCGGCACGTCAGGAGTGCATCTGTGTTTCGTCACGAACAACGCTTCGCGAACCCCGCGGAAAGTGGCGGAACAGCTAAACGGATTCGGGCTCGACATCTCAGCGGATGAGGTCGTCACGTCCGCCCAAGCGGGAGCGGAACTGGTTGCGAGCATGCTGCCGCCCGGTGCCGCCGTCTTGGCCGTCGGGGGACCCGGAGTCGCGGCCGCTCTGCTGGAGCGGGGGCTGCGACCGGTCGACGCTCAGGGCAGCGACAGTCCGCTGGACGCGGGCAGTGTCTCGGCGGTACTTCAAGGATTCGGGCGACAGCTGAACTGGCTCGCCCTGGCGCGCGGGGCGCAAGCGGTTCACACCGGCGTTCCCTGGATAGCTACGAACGACGACATGACGGTGCCGACGGAGTACGGGATCGTTCCCGGAAACGGGACCATGGTCGCGGCGGTCGCCGCCGCCACTGGACGCCGACCCACCGTAGTTGGCAAGCCTCATGCCGCCTTACTCCAAGAAGCCGTCCGGAGAACTGGATCGCGTTCCCCCCTCGTTATCGGGGACCGGCTGGACACCGACATCGAAGGTGCTCACCACGCTGGGCTGCCGTCGCTTCTTGTGCTGACTGGGGTGAGCAGGACCCTGGACCTGTGGCGAGCCCCATCTGACCGCCGCCCGGATCACGTTGGTACTGACCTGCGCGCGCTGCTCCGCCCGGCGCTGTCCGTAGAGATGTTCTCCGACTCCGCTGAGTGCGGGGGTGCCGTTGCGGCAATGCAGGATGGCCGGTTGGTCGTCACTTGGACGGGGGATCCAGCAGCGGCCGTCATAGCCGCGGCCCACCTGATCTGGCAGCAGGAATCCGAGCTGGCTGGGCTTGCGGAAGAGGCTGAGCGGTTGGATGCCGCCGTCGCGCTGGCGATCAACAACCCGGGGCACTAGATCCGGAGGCCCCGACCCCCCCGCCGACCGACCAGTAGCGTCGGATTCCGCCGTCAGTGGTCCCCCAGCACACGCGAATATGTCCTTCCGCCCCCGCAGAAGCGGCCGCTAATGACAAACGCACCCGTTGCTGAAAGAAACTCCCGTTGAAACGGGCGCGCCTGTACCCAAACATTCGCGTTTGTCGGGAACGGCCGCTTCGACCGAGGATGCGGGGCGGCGGGGCGGCGTGGCGGCGGGGCGGCTGGGCAGCGGGGCAGCGGGGCAGCGGGGCGGCGGGTCGGCAGGGACAGATTCCGCGACGCCGCCTGGCCCTGGTCAAGTCCGGGAACGCCAGTCGCGCCAGGCCGCGACGATGTTCTTGTAATGACGCACCACAACGAGCAAGGCAAGCAAGACTCCGAAGGTCCTGGAGTCCCAGTCGCCGGTAAGGACAGCGCAGACCAGCAGCACCAGGGCAGCGATTATCGAACCAATGCCGACACGGCGGGTCACGCCGAACCCCACCCCGAAGCCAATGAGTACGGGAATCGCCCATAGAGGCTGGGCCCCGAGGATAGCGCCGAGCGTCGTCGCTGTTCCCTTCCCGCCCCGGCCCCTCAAGAAAGGAGATGTGATGTGACCAAGTACCGCGGCCAGTCCAGCCACTTCAGCGGCGACTGGCCCGATCTGCGCGAACGCGATGGCGGGTATGAAGCCCTTCAGAATGTCCAGCACGCCGACCAGCACGCCAGTCCGCACACCCAGCGCCCGGCCCACATTGGTCGCCCCGGGATTGCCCGACCCCGTTTCGCGCAGGCTGACACCCTTCGCTCGAGCGATCAGCGCCGCCGGACTGATCGACCCAAGCGCGTATCCGATGAGAAACGCCAACGCGTAGATCCACGGACCAGAAGTGTTCATGCCGGTTCTGCTGGAGATACCACGACCGCCAGAGTGCCGGGACCGACGTGCGAGCCGACCACGGCCCCGACATCGCCGAGCTTCACGTCAGCATCTGGAAGCCGATCGCGCAACCTCTCGGCCAGATGGGATGCACGGTCCATCGCGTCTAGGTGCTGAACGCCAACAAGACTCGGACCGGATGCCGCGGCCGCCACGGCGAGCTCCTCGAGTCTGGCAATCGCCTTGCTCGTAGTTCGAACCTTCTCCATCGGCTGAACGCGCCCATCCTCAAGGCGCAGGATCGGCTTGACCGCTAGGGCGTGACCGATCAGCCGACCCGCCGGTCCCACGCGTCCGCCGCGACGCAGATAGTCCAACGTATCGACGTAGAACAGCACGTGACTGCGCCTGGCCACCGACGAAATCCTGTCGGCGACAACCTCCGCGTCCTCTCCAAGTGCCGCGAGACGAGCACCCGCCGCAACCGCGAACCCCAATCCCAAGACGACCGAACGGCTGTCAACGACTGAAACGGGAACTGGTGACTTCTCAGCCGCCAGCACCGCGGCCTCGCACGTTCCGGACAGCTCGGCAGACATATGAGCCGACACGATCTGCTCCGCGCCGGCATCGGCCGCGTCCTGATACACGTCCAGGAAGTGGGCAGGAGTAGGCCGCGATGTCGAAACCGCGACACGATCACGCAGCGCCTCGGCAACCCGATCCGGCGTGATCTCCACTCCCTCGTCGAAGCTGTGACCCCCGACTACTACGTGCACAGGAACCACACGAATGCCCAGTTCCCTCACGACCTCGAACGGCAGTGTGCTTGTTGAGTCAGTGACTACGGCTACGCGATGCATGATGGCAAGGCTACGCACGCCCAGTGCTCGGGCGGTATCGGTATTGGCGCTGAGCCCGGTCGATGGCGCCCAGTCCTCGTTCAGCGCCGACTCGCGGGTCGGCGTTCGTGGCAATGCGCTCGGCCTCGGGCCAAGGGTCCGTCAGCCGCGCCATGGCCCGGAACACGCCAACGTCGGCCTCAGACTCGTCCGCCGCTGATCTCGCGCGGATGCGCGCCTCGGCTACATCGGTTGGAGCGTGACACTCAAGGGCGATCAGATCCGCCGATGCCTTGCCCGCCAGATCCATCGCCGCCTGGCGATGCCTCTGGCTGGACCATGACGCGTCAAGGACGACATCCTCGCCCAGCGCGAGCAGATGCCCGGCTTGACGAAGCATCTCCTCATACACCTGGTCGACGAACTTGGCCTGGTAGCGGCCGCGTCCGAAACCATGGCTCTCCTCGGCCCGCGGTATCCCCGCGATCCGGTTGCGAACCACATCGCTTCGCAGCAGCACCGGGCCGTCAGCCGCCGCGGACAGTTCGCGAGCCAGAGTCGTCTTGCCCGTCCCCGGCAACCCACCGACAAGGATCAGCCTGACTTGCGCTTCTCCCAGGTGGCTGCGCGCGAGGTCCAGGTGACCGCGAGCGTGTCGGCGGGCCACCGCGTCGCCCATCTCAGCCCTGATACACCCGACTTTGGCGCGAACAAGCGCTCGATAGCCGATCCAGTGGTGTTCCAGGGACTTCGGCCAAGTGTCACCGGACTGCCGTTTGTAGGCGCTCAGAAAGTCCTGTGCGACGTCTGGCCGCCCCAGCCATTCGAGGTCCATGGCGAGGAAGCCGACGTCATCCAGCACGTCACCCCAGCGAAGTTCGTCGTCGAACTCCAGGCAGTCGATCATGCGAGGACCGTCCGGCATGCAGAACACCTGATCGGCGCGAAGGTCACCGTGTCCGTCCCGGATCCGGCCCGACGTCAAGCGCGACTCCAACAGTTCGTGGCGTCCGGCAAGGTACCGATGAGCGAGCGCATCGATCTCAGCGACGGACTCCGCGTCAACGACTGTCCCCACGTACTGCGAGATTCCGGCGACTTCAGCATCCCAGAGAGCGCGGACCCCACCGGGAGACGCGACCTGGCAGATCTGAGGGGATGTGGCCGCCGCGGCATGGAACTCGGCCATTCGTGCCGCGACAGCATCGACGCAGCTTGCCGCCCTGTCCGCACGCAACAGCGAATCCAGCCGGTTCGCATCCGGCAACCTGATCATCTCCACCGCGTGATCCACAATCACCCCGGTCTCTGATGTGATCGGCACGACCCCCAGGTAGACATCCGGCGCGAGACGAGTGTTGAGCCGCACCTCTCTTTCGCAGACATTCAACCTGAGCTGCGGGGTCGACAAATCCACGAACGAGTAGCGGACCGGCTTCTTCATCTTGAACACGCGGTCGCGCGTGAGAGCCACAACTGAAGCGTGCGTTTCGCGGAATTCAGCCGACAGGCCGCGGCGGGCGAGCCAGTCCTTCAGCACGTCCCGAGCGGTTGGACTATCCGCGCTTGACGCTGACATCTGCAGTCCTCTCCGCGAAGCCATGCCGCCGACATCAGCCCGGGACGATATTCACCAGGCGAGGGGCGCGCACGATCACGCGTGCGGGGGGATGGCCGTCGAGCGCTCTGGCAACCGCCGCGGATCCCAGCGCGAGGCCCTCCAGCTCCGACTCGCTGATGTTCGGTGCCACGTCGATGCGGTCGCGGATCTTGCCCGCGACCTGCACGACACATGTCACGGTCTCCCTCAACACCAGCGCCGGATCTACAGCGGGCCACCCCGCCCGTGCCACCGTCGGCTCATGGCCTAGGGCCTGCCACATGTCCTCCGCCGTGTACGGCGCCACGAGCGACAGCACTATGGCGACCGCCTCAACGCCCTCCCGCACAGCCGCGTCATCCGGGCCCGGTCCGGAGTCGACGGCCTTGCGTAAGACGTTGACCAGCTCCATCACCCGCGCGACCGCGACGTTGAAGCGGAAGGACTCAACGGCTGTGGCGGCATCCGACACCGCGCGGTGGGTGCTCTTGCGCACATCCAAGTTCCCCTGAGCGGGGTCACTCCCCGGGTTGCTGGTCACGTCCTGCGCCAGGCGCCACGCGCGGGCCAGGAACCGCTTGGCTCCAGCCGGAGACACTTCCGACCAGTCGATGTCATCCTCCGGCGGGCCCGCGAACACCATGGTCAGCCGCACCGCGTCTACGCCGTGCGCGCTCAGCTCGTCGGACAATCGCACTAGGTTTCCGCGGGACTTCGACATGGCCGACCCGTCCATGATCACCATGCCCTGGTTCAGCAGGCGTGTGAACGGCTCGGTGAACTCGACCATCCCCATGTCGTAGAGGACCTTGGTGAAGAACCGCGCGTAGAGCAGGTGCATGATCGCGTGGGTTACGCCTCCGACGTACTGGTCCACGGGCAGCCACTTGCGCGCCTGGTCAGGGTCGAAGGGTGCCTTGTCGTAGGTGGGGTCCAGGTAGCGCAGGAAGTACCAGGACGAATCCACGAACGTGTCCATCGTGTCCGGGTCCCGCGTGGCGGGTCCGCCGCATCGCGGACAAGCCACGCTGGCCCAATCAGTGGCACCGCCGAGCGGGGACACGCCCTTCGGCTTCAGATCCAACCCGGCGGCGTCAGGCAGCGCCACGGGCAGCTCGTTCTCCGGTACGGGAACCTCGCCGTGGTCCGGGCAGTGGACTATGGGGATGGGCGCGCCCCAGTATCGCTGGCGTGAGATCAGCCAGTCGCGCAGCCGGTAGTTGACCGCGCCCCGACCCCGGCCCAGCCGCTCCAGCAGTTCGATCGCGGCAGCGATCGCCTCGTCCTTGCCGAGTCCGTCCAGCGGGCCAGAGTTGACGTGCGGACCGTCATCGGCAGTGGCGACTCCAGTGCGTGCTGGATCATCACCGGCCGCGACAACCATGCGGACCGGCAGATCGAACTGCCTGGCGAAGTCCAGGTCCCGCTGGTCGTGAGCGGGAACGGCCATGATCGCTCCGGTGCCGTAGTCAGCCAGAACGTAGTCACTGGCCCAAACAGGCAACCGTTCACCGTTCACCGGATTGATCGCGTGGCGGTGTAGGAACACCCCGGTCTTGGCGCGCTCGGTGCTCATCCGGTCCAGGTCGCTGACGTGCTTTACCCGCTCCAGGTACTCAGTGAACTCAGCTTCGGCGGCGGTTCCGGCTGCCAGCTCGGCCGCCAGATCACTGTCGGCCGCCACGACGAAGAACGTCGCACCCCACAAGGTGTCCGGCCGGGTGGTGTAAACGGTCACCGGATCTGTTCTGCCAACGATCTCGAACTCGACCTCGGCCCCGGTTGATCGCCCGATCCAGTTGCGCTGCATCAGCAGCACCTTGTCCGGCCAGCTGCCTTCCAGCTGCTCCATGTCAGCCAGCAGCCGGTCAGCGTAGTCAGTGATCCTCAGGTACCACTGGGTGAGCTTCTTCTTGGTAACCGACGTATCGCATCGTTCGCAGCGTCCATCCACTACCTGCTCGTTCGCCAGCACTGTCTGGCAGTTCGGGCACCAGTTCACGCTACTGGCCTTGCGATACGCCAGTCCTCGTTCGAACATCTTCAGGAACAGCCACTGGTTCCACCGGTAGTACTCCGGGTCGCACGTGTTCAGGACGCGGTCCCAGTCGAACGAGCACGCGTAGCGACGCATGGACGCCATCTGCTGCGCGATGTTGTCGTAGGTCCACTGCCCGGGATCTACCCCACGCTTGATCGCGGCGTTCTCCGCCGGCAACCCGAACGCGTCCCACCCGATCGGATGCAGGACGTTGCGTCCCCGCTGCACCCAATACCGCGCGACGACGTCGCCCAGGGCGTACGCCTCGGCGTGACCCATGTGCAGGTCTCCCGAAGGGTAGGGGAACATGTCCAGCACGTACATGCGTCGGCGTTGATCGTCGTGGTCTCCCGAGCGGAACGCCCGCAGCTCGTCCCATACCGGCAACCACTTGTCCTGGATCGACTCGGGGTCGAACTCCGGGGCTGCCGACATTGGCGCTCCTCCTATCGGTAGCTGTGCTGTCCGAGGTCGGCCGGTGAGACTACTCCCTGGCGCGAGCCCCAAACCAGCATTCTACTGAGCCTGTGGCACGGCCTCTGACTCCCCGACTGTCGTCACGGCCGGCCAGCCCGCGCGAACGAAAGCGTCCGCCGTCGCGCGCCCGATCCTGTCGTGTGTGTTCCAGCCCCAGTGCATGCCATCGACGTTGTTCAGCCCCGCCGCTAGGTCAACGCCCACTAGGTCATCCATGGGAACTGGCCCGACGCCCTGACGCAGGCACCAAGCATCGGCCGCCTGGACGGCGTCAGCGTGATGCCGTTGGGAGGGATAGCGATCCGAGTCGTAGGGACCTGGCAGATGACGAACAATCGGCACATCTGGCCTGAAGACGCGGATCGCATCCACCATCCTCGACAAGTAGTGCTGCGTCGCCGCTGTAGGCAGCTGCGCCAGTCGGCCACCGGAAGCCCGGATGATGGCCGGCGCCGTTCCCAGGTAGGTCCGTCGCACCCGCCTTCGCAGCCATCCCGGCCTCACGTAAGCGATCCCTTCGCGCAGCCAGGTTGGCAGCGCCGCGGGCAACTGATCCATGTGCCCGACTGACAACAGGATTCCCGTAGCTCTGGGAAGCTCGACCCCCCATACGACCGGGTCCTTGGTCAAGGCCCACCACGCGTCGCGAGCGGTCATGCCCGGGCGAGCGACGAGATCCACAGCGACGCCCGGTCCTAGATGTCTTGCGCATACGTTCGGGTGAAGCTTCGGCTCCGTCGGCGGTTCGACCTGCCCAGGGCCATGGAAAGCCGTCGAGTCCGCGAAGACCAGCAGGTACCTCGAAGCGGAGGTCACTGGAGATTGCGCGTCACGGCACTGGATCCGCGCACTGCTTCGCCCTTCGCGACCGTCGGCGGCAGTACATGTCCTGATCGGCTCGCTCCAGGAGCTGATCCAGCGTCTCGTCATGCCAGGGCATGTGCACGACTTGTCCCGCGGACACGAATGGGTGCCATAGACCGGATCCGGCCAGCCTGTTGTCCGCCAGGCTCAGGATTCCCCCTTCCCACCGCGCAGCGGCGGGTGGGGGGACCCCCAGGCGTTTCTCCATGTCAGCCACGTCGGGCCCGGTCCCCAATCCCAAGACCACGAACTCATCGCCGCCCCAGCGGGCCAGGACGTCCGACTCGCGAAACATCAGGCGCAGGGAGTTCGCTACGGCCAGCAGGACATTGTCACCCTGATCATGTCCGAGGCGGTCATTCACGTCTTTCAGGCCATCTACGTCGATGAACGTGCAACACACGGGCTCGCGCGTCCGTCGGCCAAGGGCCAACATCTCATCGCCCACGACCAGCAACCCGCGACGATTGAACAAACCGGTGAGCACGTCATGCACCGCTTCGGCCTCGGCCTGTGCTAATGCTCCGGCGAGCGCCAGCAAGGCTCTGGCCCGCATGACGTTGATCGCGACCGCGATGAGCGTGGCGGCCAGCATGGCAATCAGCCAACTTCCGAGGTCGGCAAGATTGGGGACCCACGCGATCACCGCCAGCCACATGGTCCACAGCCCAACCTGGACCCCCACGACCCATCCCGGACGGCGCAGGACGGCCCCCGCGACGACCACGAGGAGCTGCAGGTACATGGTTGGGGCCAGCGATCCGGTCGCGGCCATCGAGAACACCAGACTGACGGCTGACCCCAGGATCGCCCCGGCGGCAACGGCGTGGGCTCGTTCGAGCTGGACGTTGCGGCGCGACAAGACAATGGCCGCCAATAGGGCGATCATCCCGCAAACGATTCCGAGGCCGGCGCTCACGAAACCCAGGAACGAGCCGACCGGTCGCGGGCTCACAAGCGCCGACAGGACGAGCAGCAATCCGAGTGCCCCCATCAGCAGGGGCAGAGCCGACATGGTCGACACGTCGCCGCGTTCCGTCGCGAGGTCAGCGGAACCCTGCGGCTCGAGCGCGGCCAGCGACGCGACCTCCAGGTCCGCGCCGGTCAAATCCGGCTCCATTAGGTCCATAGGTCCACCCCCCGGCTTGCCGCCCAACATGGCTTCTACTCGACTCCTACCTGCAATTCAACCTACTCCCAGATCCGAGCGAGCACCGGGTCCGACATGGCCGACGTTTCACGCCAGGAACGGGGCCGTGATCTTCAGTGTCGGAGTCAGATCACTGAGCTGGGTCCTTCGTCCCCCGAATCCTCTGCCGCCGTCGACGGCTGTACATGTCCTGATCGGCTCTGCCGAGGATCTCGTCGAAAGTCTCGTCCTTCCACGGCATGTGGATTGCCCGTCCCACTGACACAGTCGTCTTCCATACCCCGGACGCGGCCAGTTCGGTGCTCGCAAGGCGAGTGACCAGGCGCTTCTCGGTGTCGGCCACATATGACCCAGGCCCGAGCCCGAGGACCACGAACTCGTCCCCACCCCAGCGAGCCAGGACATCCGATTCGCGCGATACCGAGCGCAAGGACTCCGCCACAGCCCTGAGGACTTCATCCCCACAATCGTGCCCGAGGCGGTCATTCACGATCTTGAGCGAATCGACGTCGACAAATGTGCAGGAAACCGGCTCACGATTCCGCCTGGCTAGGGCCAGCATCTCCTCGCCCACGACCTGAAGGCCCCGCCTGTTGAACAGGCCCGTGAGGACGTCATGAACGGCCTGCGTCTCGGCCTGTTCCAGCGCGCAGTTCAGCGCCTTCGACGCCTTGAACCTCATCGTGTTGATGGCCACCGCGATAACGGTGGCGGACATCATCGCCAGCAGCCAACTTCCCAGATGGGGGTCAGCGGGAACCCATGCCACTGCGATAAGCCACGTGACCCACAAGCCCACCTCCACGAGAGCCATTGCCGCGAATGTGCCCAGTGCTCCACCCGCGACCACCACGAGCAGCTCGGTGAACATCGTCTGGTCGAGGTCTCCGCCAACCGCGATGGCCAAATCTAGGCACAACCCAGACCCGACAATCACGACCGCCGCGACGACTGGGGCGCGCCCCTGCCGCACGTCGTGGTGCACGAGCGCCCACGCAGCGAGCAGCAGCGCGATCCCGCCTGTGGCGCAAAGCCCGGTGCATAGGATCTTGGGAAGCGTGTCAATCGCGTGCGGCCTGAGAAGGGACGACAGGACTAGCAGCAACCCTATGGAGCCAACCAGCAGCCAAAGTGGCGATCCCTGGCCGCGTGGCGCGAGTCCCGTTCCACGTCGGTCACGACGCCACCTCCCCCGGCCCAAGAACCTCCCGGACGAACCGCCCTCTCGTTTCCTATGGGCCTGAATCTCACGCTACGCCTGGACGGGCGTTGCCATCACCCCCATCGAGCGTGAGCTCGCGCACTTGCGCGCGCGAGCTAGGAATCGACAGCTTATCCTCGCAATTCGCGGAATGATATTCCGTGATTGCACACATGATTGAGCGCCGTCTCTTCCCCGTCGTGCAGCAGCGCCTGAGTGAGGTCCCTGCTGTGGTGCTGCTCGGCCCGCGCCAGGTGGGCAAGACGACGCTGGCCCTTGCCCTGGGCAAGGAGCGCGACGCGCTCTATCTGGATCTGGAATCGGAGCAGGACTGCGCCAAGCTCGCTGAACCGGAACTCTACCTGGCAGACCATCTGGGGAAGCTGGTCATCCTCGACGAGATCCATCGCGCGCCCGGTCTCTTCCCCGTGCTGCGCGGGCTCATCGACCAGGCCCGCCGCGACGGGAAGGACCATGGGCTCTACCTGCTCCTGGGTTCGGCCTCGCTCGACCTGCTCAAGCAATCGGGGGAGACCCTTGCCGGACGGGTGAGTTGCGTCGAACTCGATCCCTTCGACGCCCTGGAGACCGGCGGGACGCCAGCTGACCGGGACCGCCTCTGGCTCCGCGGTGGTTTTCCGGAGAGTTATCTGGCGCCGAGCAACGCCCGAAGTCTGCGCTGGCGCCAGGACTTCATCCGCTCCTATCTGGAACGCGACATCCCCCAGTTCGGCCGGCGCATCGCCGCTGCCACACTGCGCCGTTTCTGGACGATGCTGGCCCACCACCAAGGCGGCGTGCTCAACGTCGCCCAACTGGCCCGCAACCTGGGAGTAGACGCCAAGACTGCCGCTGCCTACATCGACCTCCTGGCC
Organism: Candidatus Nanopelagicales bacterium; assembly: GCA_030700225.1. Taxonomy (NCBI): domain Bacteria; kingdom Bacillati; phylum Actinomycetota; class Actinomycetes; order Candidatus Nanopelagicales; species Candidatus Nanopelagicales bacterium. Next base: position 22,551 of record JAUYJT010000046.1, read on the forward strand.
GACCTGCTTCTGGTGCGTCGACTCCCCTCCTGGCATGCCAACATTGGGAAGCGGCTGGTGAAGTCGCCGAAGGTGTATGTGCGCGACAGCGGCCTAGTCCATGCCCTGCTGGCCATCGGTGACAAGGAGACCCTGCTGTCGCATCCGGTCGTGGGTGCGAGCTGGGAGGGCTTCATCGTCGAACAGCTACTGGCCGTCGCCCCCGAGGGTGTGCAAGGACATTTCTACCGGACGAGCGGTGGGGCGGAGATCGACCTGGTGCTGAGCTTCCCCGACGGCGGCCTGTGGGCCGTGGAGATCAAGCGCAGTCTCTCTCCGCGCCCCGAGAAGGGCTTCCATTCCGCCTGCGCCGACCTCGACCCATCGCGCCGGTTCGTGATCTACCCCGGAGACGACACGTTCCCTGTGGGGAACGGCGTCGAGGTCGTTGCCCTGCCGGAGCTCGCGCGCATGCTCGCCGGGACGTCACAATGACGCATCACCTCAAGCCCTACCCCGCGATGAAGGACTTGGACGTGGCGGCGGTCAGGACTGGTGAACTGATGCAGGAACCCAAGAGGTTTCGGTTCGCTGATGCCCCCTCACGTGAAAGGCGGGTCTTAAGAGAAAGCGACACCATCGTTTCCCCGGTGCGCACTTCAGCGACAACGAGAGCTTCCGCCGCTGGCTCGCGGACACCATCTTCAGCGCTACATATGACCCGGCCGTGTAGTCGAGTTCGCCGAAGCACCCGGCATCCCTCTACAGGATGTCGTCAGACGCCTGCCGGAGGTTGACCGCAACAACGATTCCAGTGTCGGGCTCTGGACCCACCCGCGGAGGCGAGCAGCGCCTGAGCGAGATCGACACGAGACGGCGCTCGTTGTACTACTGGTTCCTCTGTCCGCCGCTCATCGCACAGAACTGCGATTGAGCCAGTCAGTCCTCGAACTTGAAGGACAGCTTTACCTTGGCACGGTAGGCGCGCACCTTGCCGTCCTCGATCTGCAAGTCCATCTCGGCCACCTCGGCGATCCGCAGCCCGCGCAGGTTCTGGGACGCCTTCGCGACTGCTGCGCCAGCCGCCTTCTCCCAGGACTCTTCGCTGGTCCCCACCAATTCCACGATCTTGTATACGCTCTCGGCCACGACGTGCCTCCTCAATCGTTAGGTGCTGTTCGATGCTACAGCCACTCCGCTCGGGAAGGGGGGCGTCAACCATCGGCCCAACCTGACCCTTCGTGCAGAGGCCGGGGGGCCCATCCGGACACCCCGAAGCTGCCGGGGAATCAGCGCTCCCGCTCCGAGCTGCCCTGGTCCTCGACCACAGCCCCCGAACTTTCCCCGAGAATGTGACCATAAATGTGACCATGATCTTCGAACGCGCTCGCTCGGCGGCCCCGTCCGCAGCCTCAATGTGCCTCTGACTAGGTGATTCTCCGAGTGGAGCTGAGGGGACTCGAACCCCTGACCCCTTGCATGCCATGCAAGTGCGCTACCAGCTGCGCCACAGCCCCTTGTCGCCGCACAAAGGATAGCGCCGAGCGACCGCAACTCCTCAATCGCCCGAGGACGGTCCACGGTTGTACGCGGTCATCTGCCACGGGCGTTCGGGGGCTCCATTGGCCAGAACCGCCCACCCGCAGTTGTCCAACACCCGCAGGGATCGCCACGTCGACGCGGGGAGCCCCAGGAGGACCCCTATGGCGGCCCTAGCAGCGCCGCCGTGTGTGACGGCGAGCAAGGTTCCCCCCGGCGGAACATCCTTCAGGTACCTCAGCAAGGCCCGGGCTGCTCGCTCCCCGACCTCGGGGAGGGATTCGCCTCCCCCTGGGCGCGAGTCGGGGTCGGTCACCCAAGCAGCGAAGCCATCCGGGTCGACCTCCCTGATCCTGCTAAGAGCCAGCCCCTCCCATGCTCCCCCGTTGACTTCTCGCAGCGCGGAATCTGACACGACCGGCAGACCTGTCGCGGCGGACATCTCACCCGCTGTCTCCGCTGCGCGCGCTAGATCGCTGCAGACAAGCAGGTCGGGTCGCTCCACCGCCAGAGCAGACGCCGCCGCCCTGGCCTGCTCCCGGCCAACCTCGTCCAGCGGTACGTCTTGATGCCCCTGGAACCGAGTGGCATCGTTCCATTCGGTGCGGCCATGCCGGAGCAGGATGATCCGACGCACGTCAAACGGCCGCCGCAGCCACGTCGAGCGCCGGGCAGTCCCGCCACAGTCGCTCAAGGCCATAGAGTTCGCGTTCCTCGCGGAGCTGGACGTGCGCGACAATATCTCCGAAATCCAGCAGAACCCATCGGCCCTCCTGCTGACCCTCACGGCGGGGTGGCGCGGCACCGGCCTGCTTCAGCCTGAACTCGATCTCGTCAACTACGGCCGCCACCTGGCGCTGGTTGACCGCCGAGCAGATGAGGAAGACGTCCGTGATCGCGAACACGCCACTGACGTCCAGAGCGACAATGTCCGTCGCCTTCTTGTCAGCGGCGGCACTCGCAGCGATCCGTGCCCATTCGACGGCATTGGCCTGGCAACTCATAAGTCAATCCTATGTGCAGCCACGATCAACCAACTCGCGCTGACGATGGCACGTAGTCCTCACCCAGGTTCACATCAACGTCCGCCCACGGCTGACCGCTCGCGGATTTGGACTGGGACGAGCGCACCGAGCCGCCGGGCAGGCCAAGGAGTTGCGCTGTGCGCTTCGCCCACGACTTCGGACCCCTCGCTTGAACGGTGCTTAGCTCGGTAGCCGGAGCGGGAGTTCCGCGACCGTCCACGAACACGTAGCCGCCGCTCTCAATCTTGGAGCGTGTTGATGCGATCAGCCCGGGCCTGGTGGATCCGGTCATGACCAGGACCCTTGGCTGTAGTGAATCGCCCGCCTGCCACTGAGCCAGCGGCAGTCCATCCCGAAACAGCGGTGTCGCCAGGTCGTACCGCACCCACCGCAGGGTTCGCTCGCGCAGGGCAACTGGCGTGCTTGGCACGGTGAAGGTCCGAACGTTGCCGACACGCAGGGCGTCGGCGAGACCCACAAGGTACGTGGCCAGATCCGAAGTGGCGACTGTGGCAGGCGCTAGCCATCCGAGCGACGTCAGCGTTTCTCGTAGGTCGGCGTCGCTGGCGGGCAGGTTCTTAAGAGTCGGCAGCATCACGGCCGAGAACCTGCTCATGGCATCGACATCCGTGCCACGGCGAACATCCCCAACCGCGTACCAGGAAGCCTGTGCCCCGGTTAGTGCCTGTGTGCCCTTGCGAAGCGACAGGACGACGACATCTTCCCCGTCTATGACACGTGTCCGTCGCGGCACGTTCACCGTCACTCCCCCGACAGAGTCCACCAGGCCCGCCAGGGCCTTCCGGTCGATGCGCCAGGAGCCGTCAACCCGAACACCTAACGTCGCCGCCACGGCTGATTCCGGCAACCGGGGGTCGAGCACGGACTGGGTCTGACTCAGCGGCCGCGAACTCACTCCAGGAGCCGATACGACCAGGTTGCCCGGCACCACCGACACCAACGACGCGGCGCCAGGACTCCCGCCCAGTCCGGTCAGCAGGTTTCCGACCTGCCCGGAGGTGCCGGTCGCTTGGATCAGGAGAGTCGGCTGCGTCGTTGGCAGTGTCGCGGTCGCGCTGGGCGACGCCGCTGGGCTTGTCGTGGGACTGATCGGCTCGCTGTGGCGGGATGTCCACGCGACCGCGAGTATGGCCACCCCGAACAGCGCTGCGGCCGCAAGGGTGAAACGCAGATGCCGCGCGGTTCTGCGACGCCGTTCATGCTCCCGCTCGTCGGGAGAGCTGTTCAAGGTGCCTCCTGATACAGACCGTGCTGGAGGATGAACAGCCGAACGGGCTCGGGTAGCAGGTAGCGGATCGAGCGACCGCTAGCGACCCGACCGCGAATGTCAGTCGATGAGATCTCCATATCCGGAATCTTGACGTCGGTGACAGATCCCGTCGGCAGCGGCGGGGCCTCCGAGTGGTGTCCCGCCCTAGACACGGCTACCACCTGAGCCGCGGACATGACTTCCTCCGGATCACGCCAGGTCGACATCTCCTCCCGAGAGTCGGCGCCGATTATGAGATGGAGCCGCGCGTCCGGCCCAAGGGAATCTCGCAGATCCCTGAGGGTGTCCACGGTGTACGTCGGACCTGGGCGGTCGATGTCGCACCTGTCTACGCGGAACCTGGGGTCACCCCGCGTGGCCAGGACTGTCATCTCGTAGCGATCTTCGGCGTTCGCCTGGCCTGACCCGCCCTTCTTCCATGGTCTCCCAGCGGGGACGAACACGACGCAGTCCAGGCTGAGCTGGTCGGCCACTTCACTGGCGGCGATGAGGTGTCCATAGTGGATGGGGTCGAAAGTGCCGCCAATGATGCCAACGGCGGATGGCGCGTGCGCCCCTGTCGTCATTAGTCCTCGCTCATCCCTGGCGAATCTGTCCAGTTCCCCGGATAACGAATGTTGTCGTAGTGAGTTCCGGCAAGGCCATGGGGCCGCGCGCGTGGAGCTTCTGGGTCGATATCCCAATCTCGGCTCCGAATCCCAGTTCCCCTCCATCGGTGAATCTGGTTGACGCGTTCACGACCACCGCGGCCGAATCGACACCTGCGACAAACTCATCAATCACCCTCGTCGAGTCCGACAGGACAGCTTCGGTGTGGCCACTGGACCACTGCCGAATGTGGAGCACAGCGTCCGCCACGTCATCGACAACCGCTACCGCGAGGTCCAGGGACAAGTACTCCTCGGCCCAGTCCTTCCTGCTCGCGGGCACGGTCGCGATACCGGCCCCGGCCAGAATCCCGCTGGCACGATCGTCCGTGTGAAGTCGCACGCCGCGCTCTGTGAGGGCCCTGGCCACGCGCGGCAGGAACGTCCCCGCGAACGCCTGATGCACCAACAGCGTTTCCGCGGCGTTGCACACACTGGGCCGCTGGGTCTTGGCGTTGACGACTATGTCGACCGCCTTATCAAGATCAGCGAACACGTCAACGTAGATGTGACAGTTCCCGATTCCGGTTTCGATGACGGGAACCGTTGAGCCCTCAACGACGCTGTTGATGAGGGAAGCTCCGCCTCGCGGGATGAGCACATCCACAAGCCCCCGAGCCCTCATCAAGTGACCTACCGACTCATGCGACGTCCCGGGCACCTGGCAAATGGCGTCCTCGGGCAGGCCACGATCGCGAAGCGCGGCCCGCATCGTGTCAATGAGCGCCTGGTTCGTCCTATGCGCCGAGGACGATCCCCGCAAGAGCACCGCGTTGCCGGACTTCAGACACAGGCCAGCGGCATCCACGGTTACGTTCGGGCGAGCCTCGTAGATGATCCCCACTACCCCGATGGGCACACGGATCTGCTCGACACGCAGACCGTTGGGCAGCGAATAGCCGCGGATGACTTCGCCCACGGGGTCCGGAAGGTCTGCCACAACACATAGCGCCGCCACGATCTCCTCAAGCCGCTCGTCAGTGAGCGCGAGCCGGTCGACCAGACCCTCTTCGACTCCGGCCTCTCGCGCTGCCGCGACGTCCGCCGCGTTCGCCTCCAGTATCGGGACCCGCGCTGACCTCAACCGGTCCGCGATCGCGACGATCGCATCGTTCTTCTCCCCAGTGGTCAAGATCCGCAGGCTAACGGCTGCCGCGCGCGCGTCACGTGCGGCCGATAGCACCGCCTCGCGCTCATCGGGCTCCACGGCTTGCCTCGACTCGTCAGGTGCGTCTGCCACGGCGACAGCCTACGCTGGGCGATCACGCCTGCGGGAAAGGCAGCACCCAAGCCAAGGTCTGCCCTGTAGTCGTCCCACGAGGTCAGCGCCCGCTCGACAGTGTGGGACTCAGCGAGTCCTTGACATGGAGATGCCATGCCCCGCATGCTTAACGCATGCCAGCTCTACAGATCAGAGACTTCCCAGATGAACTCGCTCGCGTACTAAAGGCCCGAGCCGCCCGCCAGGGGCAGTCCCTGTCAAGTTATGCGTCCGCGCTGCTCCGCGCGGCGGCACAGACACCAACGGCGGACGAGTTCGCCGAGCGGCTTCGGCGACGAGGTTCAGCGGGCGAAGCCACGACCACGGATGTCGTCGGAATCATCCGCGAAGAACGCGACGCCGGATGACTCCCATCGTTCTTGACGCCTCGGCGGTCGTGGAGTACTTGAGATGGTCGGCAGCGGGTCGCGACGTAGCCGACATCGTGGCAACCGATGAGATCAGCTTGCACATTCCGCACCTTTGCACCGTCGAGGTCACCCACGCATTCCGAAGCCTCTCCCTGCGTGCGCTCATCGGGGAGGACCGCGCCGAAGTCGCACTCAGCGACCTGGCAGATTTGCCCGCGACGCGCCATTCGGCCGAGCCCCTGCTCCCCCGCATCTGGCAGCTTCGCGAGCAACTCACGGCGTACGACGCGAACTACGTCGCACTCGCCGAGGCGCTGGATGCCACTCTCCTGACGGCAGATGTCCGGTTGGCGCGATCATCGGGTCACGCCGCCTCAATCCTGATCGTTGGGTCGAGGACTGGGCAACGGGACGGTCCCGCCTAGCCAGCCTCGGCCATCCGGTGAGCGAAAGTTCGGCAGCCAGATGATGCATATTCGGCTCTTCGGATTCCAGTGGGGACCTGCGGGTTGTGGGTGTTTTCTTGCTTCTGGCCGTGTCGTTGGGTGGGGTTGTCGGGGGGGTCGATTAGTATCGGACACATGTTCGATGGTGTTGGTTCCTCGCCTCTTGACCCGGCGGCCGGGTCGAGTGTTTTCGCCGCGCCTGTGGCCGACGCGTCGAGCCTGGCGGAG
>JAUYJT010000047.1 GCA_030700225.1 Candidatus Nanopelagicales bacterium
TGACCGAGCAGGCCACCATCACCGTCGAGATCGAAGAAGTTCGTCTCGAACGTGTCCAGTTTCAGCCACTTCCCGCTGATTGGATCTTTACTCCAGCGCGGCCGCCCGCGGCGTGTCTCATCGATACCGAGCACCCGAACCGGCCGGGGCTCAACCAGTTGCGCGTCCGCTTTGGCCACGAACGCCGCATGCACGATCGGCCAGCTCAACCCGTGTTCACGCACCGCGGCCGCGACCGAAGCGCCCGCGGCGACCGCGTCCGCGGCCGCGCGGCGCAACCGGCCAGTGGCTCGTGCCCCGGCCGGGATCTCCCGGACGCATTCAGTGAACGCCTTGCGTGGACACAACTGTTCCCGACACGCGTACTGGGTCTTGTGCCAGCGAACTGCCAGCGGCTCTTCCCCATACCCAAGATCCTTCGGCCTAGTTGTCCGATGCTGGCGGACCGTGTCCGAGAACACTCCGCACACCGGACAAGCCGAGGCGCCAGTGTCATCGGTGACCACATGCACCAACCGCCCACCATCGACACGCTCAACATCGCGCACCGCGACCCCTGGCAGGCCAAACAGAATCGTCGTACCGTCATCCATGTCCGTGGCTCCTTCTACTGGTTTGGCGTAAGCACCGCCAGCATCAAGGGGCCACGGACGTAATCAGCCCAAGCTGACCAAACTCAAGATCGTGTCTCCCCCTTAACTTCGAAGAACCCGCATACCCGCAGAATCGATCCGCAAACCACTGCCGACAAGAGCACGTGCGGTGAGCTGCCCCACACGCTGGCGCCTCGTGAGCCGCAGGGTAGCGAGCGCAGGCGCGAAGAGCCCCCTGCGCCGAGACTCATCAAATGTGCTCGCGAAAGCGATCGCGTGCCTCATGTAGGAAAGGCTCGCGAAACTGTCCCGGGACACGGACCAAGCAAGGCGTTCAACAAGAAGATCCACACAAATGGCGGCCTCAACAGTCGACGAAGCGCCTCGTTGGCGGTGCAGGCCCACCGACGGATCGCGGTAACCGGCGCCTTCACCCGGGCTGCCGACACGATGGTGAGCCGTGCCGCGCGCTTCACCGCGAACGGCACACCGGACAGGGCCTCCAACAAGCGGATTTGGATCTCACGAGGGCATTCACGCGCGACTGCCGCTACCGGGTTCCCGATCCGAGACCCCGGACCGTGGGACTGGGGCAGCCGCCGAGGGGCCCTGGGAGATTGGCTGCCGACCCGTAGCAAAGGCTGTGCGCGGGGGCGCGGCGGCCCGACCATCAGACCTACGCGTCTGGTTGCGATGCCGGTGCGACCCCTGATAACGTCCCGCGCATGACTACTCACACAGCGTCGGACGTGGTGTATTGCAGGCGCCGGGGCTCGACCGGGGCCGGGAGGAGGCTTCTGGGCGGAATGACCGCAGGCCTGGTGCTGGTGGCCGCGCTGGTGGTCGGTGAGGCCACGGCAGCTCATGCCGCTGACCCAGGTCAGTTCGACACCGCCTTCAACGAGCACATCCGCCAGAGCGGCGGCGTGGACGGCAGCGTCAACTCGGTGGCGGTTCAGTCCGACGGTAAGATCGTCGTGGGCGGTGGCTTCTTCGGAAAGGCCGGCGACAAGAGGGCGTACTGTATCGCCAGGTTCAACGCCAACGGCACCCCGGACACGGAGTTCAACAACAACATCGGCAAGAACGGCGGCCTGAACAGCGGCGTCGACTCTGTGGCGGTTCAGTCCGACGGCAAGATCGTCGTGGGCGGCGTGTTCACAAAGGTCGGCGGCAAGAAGGCGCGCCGTATCGCCAGGTTCAACGCCAACGGCACCCTGGACAACAAGTTCAACGAGCACATCCGCAAGAACGGCGGCCTGAACTGGTTCGTCAACTCGGTGGCGGTCCAGTCCGACGGTAGGATCGTCGTGGGCGGTGGCTTCACGAAGGTCGGCGGCAAGAAGGCGCACCGTATCGCCAGGTTCAACGCCAACGGCACCCCGGACAACAAGTTCAACAAGCACATCCGCCAGAGCGGCGGCGTGTACATCCCCAGCGTCATGGACGGCAGCGTCAACTCGGTGGCGGTTCAGCGTAACGGTAAGATCGTCGTGGGCGGAGACTTCACAAAGGCCGGTGGCAAGAAGGCGCACCGTATCGCCAGGTTCAACGCCAATGGCACCCCGGCCAACAAGTTCAACAAGCACATCCGCAAGAACGGCGGCGTCGGCTCGAGCGCCGTCGACTCTGTGGCGGTTCAGCGTAACGGTAAGATCGTCGTGGGCGGAGCCTTCAGAAAGGTCGGCGGCAAGAAGGCGCACAGTATCGCCAGGTTCAACGCCAATGGCACCCCGGACAACAAGTTCAACAAGCACATCCGCGGGAACGGCGGCCTGTCCCAGCCCGTCAACTCGGTGGCGGTTCAGCGTGACGGTAAGATCGTCGTGGGCGGCTGGTACGACAAGGCCGGCGGCAAGAAGGCGTACAATATCGCCAGGCTTTACGGGACCACCTGATCGAGCGGGTGATCGACCGCCGGGCAGGTCTCGCGCACCGGTGACGCCTCGCCGAATCTCGCCGTTGCGCTGCGACGGGGGTCGTGTCTGGGCACACTGGCGGTATGAACCTGAAGCCAGCGCGGATGGCGGCAATCGGGCTGGGTCTCGCCTTTGCGCTTAGTGCGTGCGGCGCGCAGACCGATCCCGGCCAGTTCGGAGAGACCGAGATGGAGGAGGGCGAGTCGGGTCAGGCATTGAGGGACTGCTCCGACGTGCTCAAGTCAGCGGGAGCGGATCTTTCCTACTGTGACCTGCCAGGCGCCGACCTGCCGAATGCGGGCTTGCGGAAAGCGACCCTGACCGGGGCCAACCTGACCGAGGCGGACCTGACCGGGGCGGACCTGTTCTCGGCGGACCTGACCATTACGGACCTGTCCGGGGCGAATCTGACCAAGGCGTCACTGGCCTCGGCAGTGATGACCGGGGCGGACCTAGCCGGGGCGAACCTGACCGGGGCGAATCTGACCGGGGCGAATCTGACCGGGGCGGACCTGCGCAAGGCGAACGTGTCCGAGGCCACTTGGGTGGATGGCCGGGTTTGCGCGTCCGGCTCAGAGGGCCTCTGCCGCTAGCGTCCAGGTTCCTCTGACTCGGCGGGAAAACGTAGTGGCGCTCGCGCTATTGTTACAGTCCAATGTGCTTTCCAGGGCATGAGATATGACATGGGGGGTGGCGTGAGTAGCGTGTCATTCAGGATCGCGGCAGGTGTGGCGATTCTCGGCCTTGTGGCAGGGGGATGCTCAACTGGATCGTCAACGGACGTCGAAACGCCCACCGCAAGTGCCCGTAGGCTCGTCGCCACTGTCGACGTAGGCGGTTCCTTGAAGGATATCGCCGCGACCGACACAGCGGTCTGGGTCACACGGTCGGGCTACGACAACCGGGAAGTCAGCGAGTGGGACAAAGTATGGCGGATCGATCCGGCCACGAACAAGATAGTGGCCACGATCCAAGTGGGTACGCGGGGCTTGGACACGAATGGCTCCTGGGGACACATCGCGGCGACGAAGGACGCTGTCTGGATCACTGGCCCTCGCTCAGTGCGCCGCGTGGACCCGGCCACCAACAAGGTCGTGGCCAAGCTAGAAGTGGGCGCGTATCTCTCCAGCTTCAAAGACATCGCCGCGACTGACACCGATGTCTGGGTCGCAGGCAAGTCTGGTTACGATGACGACGCCGTCTATCGCATAGACGTGGCCAAGAACAAGCTGGCGGGGGTCTACACAGACGTGTGCACCTCAGATAGCGCTGTGGGGGTTGCGGCAACCGATACGGCGGTCTGGGTTACGTGCGGCAGTGTTTACGGCTCGAAAAGCCCTGAGGTCAAGAGGATCGATCCGGTCAAGAACCAAGATGCTGCATTGATCAAACTCGATGGCACGCCCGAAGGGATTTCGGCGACCGACACGGCAGTGTGGGTGACAAGCTCCGGGGACGACCACAGGGTGTGGCGGATTGCCCCGTCTACCAACACGCTCGTCTACTCCGGGGACACCGAAAGCAGGCCGCGCGGTGTCGCCGCGACCGACCGTGCCGGGTGGGTATCGAGCGGCAGCCACGTTCTGGAGCTCGACGTGACCGGCTACGCCGTGACCGCCACGGTCGACGTCGGCCGGGAGGCGGACGCCCTGTCCGCGACCGAGAACGCCGTCTGGGTGAACAGCGACTCCGATGGCATCGTGTCGCGGATCGACCCCCGATGACACAGTGATCTGCTGGTCCTCGAGAGGAACCGCGGAATGATCACGCGAGATGCAGTTCAGGACCGGCTGAAGGAGACGCGCCTAGCATTCCGCGCCATCCCAGACGGGCGGTCCGTCGACCTGCTCAGCGACCACGACCCGGTGATCGTCACAATCGACGACAACGCCGAAGGCGGGCAGCGGATGCTGCTGACGACAGAAGTGTGGCTCTCCCGGCATGAATGTGGGTCATCGGGTCGGCCGCTCGTGAGGGAGGCGTAGGTCGATGGGGCCGCAGGAGAGCATGACAAGGGCGAGGGCTGCGTGGGCGGAGTGGAAGCCGTAGGCGCGGCGGGTGATCAGCCTG
>JAUYJT010000048.1 GCA_030700225.1 Candidatus Nanopelagicales bacterium
ACTGACCGCCGAGCTGCTCACATTCACCACAACCAAGTCAGCAGCCGCCAGGAAACCCACCGTCACCGCCAACTCAAAGCGGGCATTCCCAGGCGAGGCAACGAAGACACGTAGGCGGGCATCTTGACATGAGGCAACAGGCTGAGCGCCATTTCTGCGCCACGTGCACCTGTGCGACTCGGGCATCCACAGGAGAGACGGATGTGCAAAAGACTCCTCGCCGAAGAAATGTCGAGCCTGATCGTCGCGGCCGGGCTCGTTGTCGCCGGTGCGACCGCCTACCGCATCACCCGGCTTTACGGAACCGTGCTACGGGCCAGTGAGAATCGCCAGATGTGTCTTAGCTTACATTTCCACTGTCTCTATTGCCTATGCGATGCGGTAATGCTAGAACGTGGTCGATGAAGGCACACGAAGCGTCCGGCGGGAGTCCGTCAGGTCGGCAGCGGAAGGGCCCCGTAGGGAGACGGCCGCTGGCTGCGCTGGTGGCGAGCCTGGTAACTGCAGGGGGGCTCGTAGCTGGCGGTGCTACTACGGCACACGCCGCAGATCCTGGGCAATTCGACACTACCTTCGCGACGAATACGGCCGGTGGCCTCGCCGACTCCGGCTACTCAGTCGCTGCGCAGGCCGACGGCAAGATCGTGGTCACCGGCGCCTTCACTAACGCTGGCGGCGCCACCGCGACCCGCATCGCACGGTTCAACTCCGATGGCACCCCCGACACGACCTTCAACACCGCCATCGCCACCAACGGCGGCTTGGACGACACGGGCCTGTCGGTGGCTGAGCAGGCCGACGGCAAGATCGTGGTCACCGGCGCCTTCACTAACGCTGGCGGCGGAACAGCGAACCGCATAGCCCGGTTCAATGCAGACGGCACCGTCGACACCGACTTCATCACGAACACCAATGGCGGCCTGGGCAACTGGGGCTGGTCCACGGCTGAGCAGTCCGACGGCAAGCTAGCAGTCGTCGGCGGCTTCACCACAGCCGGCGCTGCGGCCGCGACCCGCATAGCCCGGTTCAACTCCGATGGCACCCCCGACACCACCTTCAACACCACCATCGCCGCCAACGGCGGCCTTGACAGCACGGGCCGATCCGTGGCAGAACAGACTGACGGCAAGATCCTGGTCACCGGCAGCTTCCTCAACGCAGGCGGCGCAGCCGCGACCCGCATAGCCCGGTTCAACTCCGATGGCACCCCCGACACCACCTTCAACACCACCATCGCCGCCAACGGCGGCCTGGACGACACGGGCTGGTCGACAGCACAGCAGTCCGACGGCAAGATCCTGGTCACCGGCGACTTCCTCAACGCAGGCGGCGAGGCCGCGAACCACATAGCCCGGTTCAACTCCGATGGCACCCCCGACACGACCTTCAACACCAACACCAGCGGAGGTCTCAGCGCCTATGGCAGCTCAATCGCCGAGCTGGCCGACGGCTACGTAGTTGTCACAGGCCAATTCACCACAGCTGGCGGCGAGGCCGCGAACCACATAGCCCGGTTCAACTCCGATGGCACCCCCGACACCGCCTTCAACACCAACACCAGCGGAGGTCTCAGCGCCTATGGCAGCTCGGTGGTGGAGCAGGCCCCTGGCGTGATCGTGGTAACCGGCCAATTCATCACCGGCGGCGGCACCACCGCGAACCGCATCGCCCGGCTCTACGGCACTGGAACGGCACTGACGCCGACGTTCGGTACCCCGACGTCCACCGCAGACGGGTTCACTGTCCAAGTCAGCAACTACGACGCGGCGTACACGTGGGGCGCGACCGCCACCAGCGGTGCCGTGGCTATCAGCGGTACCGGATTGGTGACCGTTACCGGCCTCGCCCCACAGGCCAGCTCCACAGTGACGGTCACCACGAACCGCACCAGCTACACCGGAGGCACCTCAAACGTCACGGGCACCGCGTCTGCCAAGATCAAGCAGCGACCAGTCAGCCACTGCGCCATCACCCCCAAGAAGCTGAACTCGACCGGCCACAAGAAGCTGGCGAAGAAGGGTTGCATAACCAACGCCGGCCAACGGGTCGCGGTCAAGGTCACAGCGAAGAAGTACGGCGCCACAGCCGCCTACCAGGAGCCCCTCGGCCACAAGAAAGGCTACAGCCTCTACTGCAAGGCCTCCGGCAAGAAGGAGAAGCGAACAAGCTCGGCCGGCTACGGCAAAGGCTTCCGCTACTGCAAGACCCACAAGCGCAGGCTCATGATTCGCACCTACGGGCAATGGAAGAAGATCACCATTACTTGGAGGGCGCCAGCAACTACCACACACACCAAGTTCAAGCGCACCCATAAGTACCGTAGGTTCCGCCACTGACACCCCCAGGGCGCTCTGGAAGGCCACCCACTGCCTTCCCTCCTATCCGGCGCGGTCGGATAGGCTGCACCAAGGAGTCCGAACCTGAGAACACTGGAGTGCCGTGCGCTGTCGGAGTGCTCATCTACCCGTGGTGGAAGACCCCCATGCCCTAGCCAACACGGGCACGAAACTCGCGAGGCGGTTACCCAAGGCTCCTACGGTTGCCGTCGGAGTCCTGACGGTGATCGCGCTCGTGCTGGCAGCCTGTACGTCCTCGCCAGCGAGTCCCGCGCCGGACCTTCCCCCCGCTGACTCCCCGGAAGTGATCGTTCCGCCGCCGCCTCCCCCGCCGCCACCGGAGCTGCCCCGGGGCGGCAGAACGATCTTCCCCCAGTACCGACTTGTGGGCTACTCGGGAGTGAAGGGCGACCCCGCCGAAGCACTCGGTCGCCTCACCGGCGATCTTGACGCTCGCTGTCTTGAAATCGAGAAGATCGGCAAGAAGTACGCCTACGGACGCCAAGTCATGCCGGTGTTCGAGATGATCGCCGTCGTCGTGCAGGCAAGTGCCGGATCCGACGGCAAGTACCGGGTCCCACGACCGTATTCCGAAGTGCGGGAGTACCTGCGTGCCGCGAGGCGGTGCCAGGCCCTGCTTCTGCTGAACATCCAGCCGGGCCGTTCGGAGTTCCTCCCTGAGATGAAGCACTTCGAGAAGATCCTGAGGGAGCCTGATGTCGGCGTCGCCCTCGACCCCGAATGGGCGATGGATCCCGGCCAGATCCCGGGCCGCAGCCTTGGCCATTCCTCAGGCGAAGAGCTCAACGCAGCGGCCGCCTACTTGTCCGGCATCGTGAAGGAGTACGACCTTCCGGAGAAAGCGATGGTCTTCCATCAATTCAACCTGAACACGGTCTCGCACATCAAGGCGCTCAAGCCACATGAAGGCGTCGCGATCATCCGGTCAGTTGACGGGCTCGGGGGGCCGACTATGAAGACCGAGGAGTTCAACGCCTTGACGAAAGGCATGCCACGCTACTTCCACCCAGGCTTCAAGCTCTTCTACAAGGAAGACACCAACCCGCCCTGGGGCAGCCGGTTGATGACGCCCAAGGAAGTCATGGCCCTGAAGCCGAGGCCTGAGTACATCCTGTACGAGTAGCCTGGGGCGCTGGGCCGAACCGAGTGCCCGCGATTCAGGGTCGCTCGTGCGGGTGCTCACTTGAGCGGCTCTGGAATGACAGGATCTTCGGGTTCACGATCACGCCGTCGCGTATCTCGATCGCCCGCCGGATCGTCTCATTGCCCTCCCAGTCATCCGGGCCATCCATGACGCACCTCAAGTACGGCATGAGCGCCTCGCTGATCTCCCACGTCGCCGAGTTCCACAAGTACGACGGGCTGTGATCCACGCCGTAGTAGCGGATGTCGTTCCCGAAAGTCAGCACTGGGTCGTCGAACGCTGTCGGCCTGGCGAACTCGAACCCCATCCCGGCGTCGCAGGAAACGTCCACTAGCAACGTTCCCGGCTCGAACAACGACAGCTCGGTATTCCTGATGAACATCTGCGGCGCATCCGTGTCCTGGAGCACACAGTTCACGACTACCTCGAAGGACGAAAGGAACTGCGCGATTGGCTTGGGCCCATCGTCGGTTAGGACGACGATCTGGTCCGAGTTACCCGGATCCCGCTCCATCCGCTCGAGTACTACTGAGGGGATCGGGGATGCCACCGTTGTCGGGCCGCGCTGTGTCAGGGCCGTGATGTCGTGAATGCCGAGAGCCCTCAGTCCGGTCGCCGCACCTCGCGCCGAGTTTCCGAATCCGATGACCGCAGCCTGGATTTGGCGTCCGTAGTGCCCGGTTATGCCGGCCAGGGTCATGGAATGGAGCACCGAGCAGTAGCCCGCCAGTTCGTTGTTCATGTGGAAGACGTGAACAACCATTGACCCGTCTGCCCCCCAGACGTTCATTGCCTCCCAGGCGATGAGCGTAAGCCGCTTGTCGATGGCCAATTGGGTCATCAGGGGGTCCTGGACGACGTGGGGCCAACCCCAGAGAACCTGGCCGTCTCGCATCTCCGCGACGTCAGCCAACGTGGGCTTCGGCAGAAGCACAACGTCTGCCACTGCGAGGATCTCTTCCCGTGACCGAACTCCGGCGACGCCGCCCTTGAGTTGCTCGTTAGGCACCCCGAAGTGACTGCCGTAGCCAGCCTCGAAGATCATCCGGCCGCGAAGGTCGGGATCGATTCGAGAAAGGTGCCTGGGGTGAATCGGCAGCCGCTGCTCGTTCTCCTTGCCAGACGCCGCCAACACTCCGATTGTGAGCCGCTTCATGTAACTCCCTTGCCGATACTCTCTCCTACCACGATCGAGGCCCGCGTTCACGCGAGTAGGCGAAGGTGATGGCATGTTGCCGAGTGGTCAGGGTGGGAACCGGCGACCAACACTGATCAACATCGCGGGGTCGGATTCCGATAGGTCGAGGGTGGGCAAGTCAAGTCGCACCCGCGGAGTCGTCGCGGTGCGCATCGCTGCATGTCTCGTGGCTGTTGCTCTGGCCGCTGGCGCTGGCGCTGGCGAGGTGCCAGACCACGCTTCACCGGTAGTGAGACAGGCTGGAATCCAGCTCACTTCCGTCCCTTCCCCTGATAAGGGTGTCCCCACTCGCTCGTCGAAGCGGGGACCGAGGAAGATCAAGGCAACCTTCGTGCCCTTGGAGGTGTCAGCGTTTCCACGCAAGGCAGCCAAGTCATGCGCTGACAACACCCGGATCGTCAACGTCCCGTCATCGCGAGCGCGAACTATCGCCCAGGGGCTCAGTGCCGCGACGCCGGGGACAACAGTCCGGGTCCGTGCCGGGACGTACACCGAGCAGCCCGGCGAGTGGTTCGCTCTGGAGCTGGCCAAGAACAACATCTGCCTTCGGTCCCGCGGCGGACGTGTCGTGATCCGGGCCGCCAGCGGGCAACGGTACGGCCTGCTCCTGTCCGGCAGTAGCACCGTGATCCAAGGCATCAAGCTGAAGGGCTTCAGCAGCGGCATCTCCCTTGGCGCCGCGGAGGGCTCAACTCAGCGCCGGGTCACGATCCAGGGCGTGGTTGTCGTTGCAAGGGGTGCCTGGCGGGACGGCATCGTTGCGTACACGGATAACCGAGGCTCGCCTGGGGGGAGGCAACCTCCGGCCGTCGACGGCTTACTGCTGAACAACGTGAGGGTGCGAGGCACTGACATCGGAATCGCCTGCAACGCCGGACCGTGTGCCCACTGGTGGCTCGATCACGTGCGCGTGAAGGGACGCGTCTCGTCTGAAGACTCAGGAGCGGACACGTTCGCCATCGAAGAGGGCAGGCAGATCGCGATCGTCGACTCCAAGTTCGTCACGGCCTCGGCTGACGGCATCGACACCAAGGCCAACGACGTCCTCGTCTTCCGCAGCGCCGTGTACAACGCCGCCCGCAACGCGATCAAGCTCTGGCGCGGCGGCGACGTGATCAACACAGTCGTTGACGGTAGCGGGGCAGATGCCGCCCTTGTCGGCGACGCGGCCGGCCGCTACCGATACGCGCACGTGATCGTCACACGGCACGATCCAGGCGGGTCGGGCTACGTGGGCACCTGGGGCTACGACGGAAACCCCGCGCTGCGGCTGGAGATCGTCAACTCCATCCTCTCCAACAACGCCAGCGGCGGACTGTACGTTCCGAGCACGGCCGGCACGTCAGTCAACATCCGGCGGAACCTGTTCTCCGACCGCGGCGAGAAGCTCCTGGACGCGGGCGGAACCGTCTACATGATCACTTCCTCAGGGCTGTCGGACGCGTCTGCGGCCGGCTACGGATCTGGTAACCAGATCGGGTCCCCGCAGTTCGTGAAGCGGGCAGCACACAACTACGCCACGGCCGCCGGGAGTCGGGCCCGTGATGCGGCAGTTTCGATCCCGGCGCTCAAGGCCGATTTCCTCGGTAGGCCCCGCGTCCTGGGCCCCGGTCCGGATATCGGTGCGGTCGAGAGTCGTCGGTGAAGACCGTCGCGCCAACGTTTCACGTTGTCGGGGATGGTTGAGAGGTGAGGTCACCTCAACTGTGTATCTAGATCATCCTAACCCACGCCTGATATGCTCTAGATCACGCCAGTTACACGCGCCGGAGGTGTGGCATGCGAACGGTGTCTGGGGTGCCAGCCAAGCGCCTCCGCGACCACGTCGTTGGGCACGGCATCAGTGCACTATCTCTCGACGATGTCGTTGAGATGACGGGTCTATCGCGAAGCGCGGCAACGGAGGCTATGCGACGGGCTCGTACTTCCGGCCAGTTCTTCGTGCCCGCACCCGGGCTCTACATCCCGATCCCATCGGAGTTCTCGACGTGGGGCGTCGTGCCGGCGATGGACTTCATCGATCAACTGATGAAGCACATGGGACGGTTCTATTACGTAGGTCTGCTGTCCGCTGCCGAAGTTCATGGTGCCGCACACCAGCGACCGCAGGTGTTCCAGGTCTTCGTCGACAAGGCCGTTTCCGACCGCGACATCGAGCGAGTCCGCCTCAGGTTCTACGAGCGGTCTGACCTCGATGCCGCGGCCGTCCAACTGGTGAACTCCCGCACGTCGCGAGTACGGGTCTCGACGCCGGAGGCCACGGCGTTCGATCTCGTATCGCGGCCACGGGATTCGGGTGCGCTCTTCAACGTGGCGACGATCATCGGCGAACTCGTGCAGGACGAGAAGCTCGACGCCGCCAAACTCGCCGGACTTGCGCCACGGTACCCGCTCGCTGTCGTGCGACGCCTTGGCTGGCTGCTCGATCGGGATGCGGAGTTCGTTGATACGTCCGCGCTGTCCGACGCGTTGTCCGACTTCGTCAGGTCGAACTCCGTCGATGGCCGTCGAGCTGTCGACCTGCTCGCGACGGGGGGGCCGCGTCGCGGTTCAACGAATCGCAAGTGGGGCCTCGTCGAGAACGCAGACGTGGAGCCGGACCTGTGATCCCCAGAGCCGCCATCCAGGCTTGGTCGACAACGCGACCGTGGCCGACGCTCGTCGCGGTGGAGCAGGATCTGGTGCTCGCCCGGCTGATTGTCGAAATCGCGGAGCATCCGCTGCTCGGTGAGGAACTTGTGTTCCGCGGGGGCACTTGCCTTCACCAGGTCGTTCTCGACCGGCCCCGTCGATACAGCGAGGACCTCGACTTCGTGCGCTCGACCCACTCTGGCATCGGGCCACTGCTCGACGCGGTGCGCGACGTTGCCGACACGGTCGGCTTGCAGGTTGCCGGGACGAATATCGGTGCTCATCCGAAGATCAGGCTGCGCGCTCCAAGCGAGACTGACCCTGCCGCGAGCCTACGGATCAAGGTAGAGATCAACACCCACGAGACGTCGCCGGCGTTGCCGACGGTGCGCATACCCTTCTTAGTGGAAAGTGAGTGGTTCGCAGACACGGCCGACGTGTTGACCTTCGCGCCGCCCGAGTTGTTCAGCACCAAGATCCGCGCGCTCTACCAGCGCCGGAAGGGCCGTGACCTGTTCGACCTATGGCTCGCGCTCACGGAGTTGGGCCTCAGTGGCGGCGAGATCGTGTCGGCCTTCTGGCCGTATCGGCCCGACGGACTCACGGCTGCACTCGCCGAAGCGAACCTCCGCGCCAAGCTCGACGACGCACCTTTCAGAAACGACCTTGACGCGCTCGTGACCGAATGGCCCGTCGGGTACGAAATCGACTCCGCCGCCGACATGGTCATTGCCGAGGTGCTCAGCCGACTCGACGGCTGAGCCCGCGAGAACGAACAGATGCTGCACGTGGCCGACGACCCGTGGCTCCGCCGCGAGAAGCTGCGGATCAAGGTCAACTCAGTCGAGCAGTTCACCGACGCCCGGCTGATGGGGACCTGGCGATGAGGGTCCAGAAACAAGGACAACTGCCGCCAAATCTGGGCGCTCCTTGTCCCCCGCATGTTCCCCGAAACGGGACGTGGCCCTCAAAAGGGCTTCTGACTAGGAAATCTACCGGTGGGCGATACTGGGTTCGAACCAGCGACCCCTCGCGTGTGAAGCGAGTGCTCTACCACTGAGCTAATCGCCCGGACAACTACTCAGAACGCGGTTAGACTAACGCAAGTGGGTGCTGGGGGAGGGTCCCCCCGCACAGGGGAGGACAAGGGGAAGCGCCTCGGCGGTAGGGGTATCGCCTTTAGGGGAAGAGGGTCCGCCTTAGTGTCAGGGGGAGGGGAGTCAATGATGATGGGGGTAGCTCCTGCTCGGCAGGAGCCAGTACGAGCGCGTGCGTTTCCGAATCGTTACCTCGGTACGGAACATTGGGCCGAATCGCAGCGTCCCAAAGGACGTGTACGCGTGTTCCCAGCGACGAACTCCCAGGTCCACTGTGACCCGGCACACAGCCACGACATGTGTGCTAGCCCTACCACCGGGCATCCCCGAGACGTGAGAGGAGGCGGCAGATGAACCAGTCAGCGCACGCCCCTGCGGTCACGAGGGATCTCCAGATGCAGGTCGTTCTGGACAATGAAGCTCGCGTGGCATTGCCCGCCAGCGTTTCGTATAGCGCGAATGACCCATTCGCCGTCACTGCGTCGTTCCGCACCGGTGAAGGAAACGTCACCTGGGTATTCGCCAGGGACTTACTGCGGGATGGCCTGACCGAAGCGGCCGGAGAGGGCGACGTCGCGATCCGCCCAGTGCATCCGAGCCGGGGCGCCAAAGTGCTCATCACCCTGTCATCTCCTAGCGGTTCGGCGAGACTCGAAGGTCCGCGGGATGACTTGAGGCTGTTCGTCAACGACATGTACTCACTCGTTCCCGAAGACGAAGAGTGGCGCTACGTGCGGATCGATTCGGTGATCAACGAGCTGCTGGGCTCGAGCGACGACGCGCGCTGACCGCGGCGGCGAGCGCCGCGTCAGGGATCTAGGTTCGCGGCGGCGAGCGCCGCGAACGTACGCGCACACTCAACAGTCACCGGGCCTGGGGCGGCCAGTAGCCTATCCCCCACTCGAGCCACAGGATGGACGTCCCGGGTAGACGACGTGATGAACACTTCGTCGGCTTCTTCAAGGACCCCTCGCGGCAGGGACCGCTCCACCACGCCGCACGAGTTGACAACGAGTTGGCGAGTAACCCCGGCAAGGCATCCCGAGCTCAGCGGCGGAGTCACCGTCAGCCCGGACAGCACGACGAAGACGTTGCTACCCGTCCCCTCGCACAAGTCCCCTCGCAGATTCTCCAACAGTGCCTCTGAGTGTCCGCGCTCCTTGGCCCAGGCGAGGGCGACGGCGTTCTCCCCGTAGGAAGTCGTCTTCAGCCCCGCCAGGGCTGATCGCTCGTTTCTCGGCCAAGGTGCCAATGCCACGGATGTCGTAGCTGGCCATGGCTTAGCTGCCTGGGCTGTGACCGCTAGCGTGGCGGGCCCAGGCCCTCGATCACTTCCCAGCGGCCCAGGACCCGACGTGTAAGTGATCCTGATCCGGCCCTCCGGTACGAGTGACGCACGATTCACCTCACACGTCTTCAGGACCGCCGATCGCGCTACGCCCGGATCAGGTGCCACCAGGCCCAACCCAGCCGCCGATCGCACGAGCCTTTCCACATGGGCCGAGAGCGCGAACGCTTCCCCGTCGATTGTCTTGAGTGTCTCGAACACCCCGTCGCCGACAGAGAAGCCGTGGTCCGTCAACCGAATCCACGGTTCATCCTCATCGACCACATGGCCGTTGACCCAAGCCTTCATGCCCCACCCCCACTTGCCACCGAGAGAAGCAGACGCGCCTTCAGTTCGGTCTCCGCCCACTCTGCCTCAGCATCACTGCCCCACGTGATTCCCGCACCGGTTCCGAAGTGAAGTTGCCCATTCTCCATCCAGAAGCTGCGGATCCCCACGGCGAGCTCCGCCGCCATCCGATCAGCATCGATCCAGCCGAACATTCCGCAGTAGGGGCCACGCTCAACGGGCTCCAACTCTTCGATGACCGACAGCGCCGCGATCTTGGGAGCCCCCGTCACCGATCCGGGAGGGTAGGTGGCCGCGAACACATCGCTCCATGAAGCCTCCGACCTCAATCTGCCGGCGACAGTCGACACCAGGTGGACCATGCCCGGATGGCGCTCGAACTTCAGCAGACGCGGCACCGAGACAGCACCCGTCTGACACACGCGCGCCAAGTCGTTACGGACCAGATCAACGATCATCACGTTCTCGGCCCGATCCTTGTCACGCAAGTCCGACTCGTGCAACCCCGTGCCTTTGATCGGTCCTGACTCGACCAAGTCCCCGGACCTGCGAAGGAACAGCTCCGGTGATGCGCTGACCATCGCCAGCCCTGGAATTCGCACGAAACCAGCGAAGGGGGCCGGGTTCGCGGCGCAGACACGTCTCCACAACGCAGCCGGATCAGCGGCGGCGGGGTCCGGAAGATCAGCACTCATACGTCGGCATAGGTTCGCTTGGTACACATCGCCACTGGCGATGAGCTGGCGAATCTGCTCAACACGCCGTGTGAACTCCTGGCGGCCCAAGCTGCTCGACCATGCCCGCGCATCGGGGCCACGCCAGTCCCCCATCTCGTGGTCGCGCACAGGATTCTTGGTCCATGACGCGAACCGGGCGAGGGTGAACTCGCCCTCGAACGTGGCGACAACCGCCCACTTGCCGCCTGTGTCGAGGCGTCGCGGATCGTTGCTGACCTCGACGAGGCCCCTCGCTACCCAACTCCCCAACACGGCGATGGATCCCGCTGTGGCGTCGCCCTGCGCGCGACTCGCGCCCTGAGCCGACAGATCCCCGGCGTCGCCGCCGCGCACGGCGCGGGACGGTTCTCCTATGCCGACACGCGCGACTGTCACGCTTCGATCATCGCTCAACCCTCCGCCGTCTTGGTCTCCCCTCCCCCCTTGGGCTATCGTTTCGGTGTCTTGGACCGATTCGTCGACGGTGTAGCCCCAGTGGCGCCCCGTTCCGGCGGACGAGCTAGGTAAGCGCGGACGTGGCTCAGCTGGTAGAGCATCACCTTGCCAAGGTGAGGGTCGCGGGTTCGAATCCCGTCGTCCGCTCGGGCGGGGACCTGGGCCACCGTAGTCCTGGGACCTCCACGGTGGAGTGGCCGAGAGGCGAGGCAACGGACTGCAAATCCGTCTACACGGGTTCAAATCCCGTCTCCACCTCACCGAACTGGTGCCGTCGGGCGCGAGTACGGAATGGGCGATTGGCGCAGTGGCTAGCGCGCTTCCTTGACACGGAAGAGGTCGCAGGTTCGATCCCTGTATCGCCCACGAAGCTGCGTCTCAGGACGCTCCGGACGGGCGAAGCTACGCTGCCCCGTTGTTGATCTTGGTCTTGGTTGGCTTGCGGGGACTAGTCCGTCTGCCGTCCCGGTCGCCGCTGCGCGTGGCGTCCAGTGCCCGGTGCGCGGCTAGGAGCGGTAGCGCTTGGTCTTCTTGTACTTCGTGTAGCCCCCGATCGCCGGGGCCTTCCAAGTCACAGTGATCTTCTGCCAGCCGCCGAACGTGCGGACCATCAGCTTGCCGTTCTTGCAGTACCGGAATCCCTTGCCGTAGCCGGCCTTGCGCGTAGCTCTGTCCTTCTTGCCAGAGACCTCGCAGTACAGCTTCGGTTTGGTGAACTTGCCGGGGGGCGACCAATCGGCAGCTTGGACACCGCCCTTCTTCGCAACGACCTTCACCCCGACCCGCTGTCCGGCGTTCGTGAAGCAGCCGGCCTTCTCCAGCTTCCGCGTTCCCTGCGTCGGCAGCTTCTTCGGCTTCTTCACGCAGCCGCTCTCGGGCTTTTGCGTCTGCGCCTGGGCTGTGACCGCGATACCAACCGGGCCGTTAGTTCCTGTGATGAACGACTGGTCCTTGCCGGATCCGTTCAGTTCCGCCCGCCCAATCGTGTAGTCGCCTCCGTTGGTCCAGTACACGTGGTCACCACCGATCGCGACGCCCAAGGGGCCGCTCGCACCGGTGATGAATGACTGATTGACTGACGTGCCGTCGAGGCTTGCCCGCCCCAGCGCATTGGTCTGGTGGTTGGCCCAGTAGATGTGGTCGCCAGTGACGGCGACGTCGAACAGCTCGCTCGCACCGGTGATGAATGACTGATTGACTGACGTACCGTCGAGGTTTGCCCGCCCCAGCGCGTTGGTCCCGAAGTTGGCCCAGTAGACGTGATCGTCATCAATGGCGATTCCGGTCGGGAGGGCGGCACCGGTGATGAACGACTGGTTCTTACCCGATCCGTCCAGTCTCGCCCGCCCAATCGTTCCGGCTGCCAGGTTGGTCCAGTAGATGTAGTCGCCAGTGACGGCGACGCCCCACGGGTTAGAGTCGGAGGTGATGAATGACTGATCTGCTGACGTGCCGTTCAACTTGGCCCGCCCAATCGTATCGGCATCGTTGTTGGCCCAGTAGATGTAGTCGTCATCCAGGGCGATCCCGGTAGGACCGCTGGCGCCGGTGATGAATGACTGGTCTGGGGATGTGCCCTCCGCGCTTGCCCGCCCAATCGTGCTGCCTTCCGCATAGTTGGTCCAGTAGACGTACCGGCCGGTGTCCGCGCTGCCAGCACCTGGCGCGACCAGCACCAGCCCCGCTGACGCGACGGCTACTGACGCGGCCACCGCGAGCCCGGATCGCAGTCGGCGCCAACGGGAACTGGTTGCAGCGCGCGGGCGCGTGTCTGGCCTGTCTGGTCCGGTGTTGATTCTCGTCATGATCGAGATGATGGCGGATCGACCCAGCTGTGTCCTACCGAAGCGCGATATTCCCCTGGCACAACCGCCACCACCAAGCACACCAGTGCCCGAGCAATCACAGGAACACGCAATTCGGTGGCCGCTAACGCTGACCGGCGCTACCGTCGGTCCACAGGCTGCGTCGCCCCGCTGGGGAGTTCGACGCAGCCTGTCCGTCTGTCCGACTTTCGGGCGGCGCGCCAACTCAAGTCGCCAGGGGGTCCTCTCCGAGCGGAGGAACACCCCGCGGCACAAGCTTCGGTTTCTCCACTAGGAACATGCATGCCCAGTAGCAGGTGAACCCGACGAAGATCCCCGCGTAGACATCCATCAGGTAGTGCTGCCGCAGTAACACGGTGGCGGGGTATATCAGAAGCATCCAGGCCATCAGTATCCACGCGGTCTTCGGGATGACGTGACGCAAGCGCCAGAGCGCGATGATCGTGATCGTGGTCCACGTGACGTGGCCGGAGGGGTAGCCGTTGAAGGGCGCGTCCTTGCCCCACACCAGACCCACGAGCCAGCCTCCTACTCCTCCTTCAGCGACCACGTCCTGCGCCGCGTTGTCTCGCAAGACCTCGGTCTGGAAGAAGAAGTAGGCCACGTTGAGCACGAGCTGGCTGACGATCAGCGCGAGTCCCTCTGTTACGAACCTCTTGAAGGAACTGACACCGAGGTTGATGAGCGGCACGATGACAGGCGCGAGCGCGAGGAAACTCAGGTAGGGAATCGCGAGAATCGGCACGAACGGCAGCCGCTCGTCGAGCCAGCTCCGCAATACGAAAGTGTGGGTTTCACCTTGCGCCCCGACGTACGTGGCAGGCGCGGAGTCGAAGGCGGAGTCATAGGGCTGTTTCAGGACTCGCCCGGCTTCCGCGTCGAATGGCCAGAATGTCGGCCAGTGAGACGAATCCGGTCCGGCATCGAACTTCTCGTAGGTCCACATCACCAAGGCGATCCCGATGAAGACCACAACAACCCATATCCACTGTCTGCCGGTGATTCGCCACTTGGGCAACTTCGACTTGACCGGGACCGCTTGAGCTGAACTGGTCATGACACTCCCTTGCCGCTCGCTTGGAATGGAGGCTAGGGCTTCGTCGAGTCCGACGCGCGCTCACGAGATTACCCACCAAAACGAGATCAGCACGGGTGCCAGTAGCGCCCGGTTCAGCCACGCGTTCTACCGTTGGACCCATGAACGCATCGAACGCCACCGAACCCACCATCGACCCCACATCGACTCATGAGGTCCTGAACCAGCCGCCGCTGATGCCGACCCGCGACGTCTTCGCCGACGACGCGGCATTGTCGGAGGCGCTGACCAGGCACGGGGGTGGAGCGCACGCTGACCGGCTGCACGAGTTGGGTCGCCGTGCGGGCCTGCCCGAATGGCGCGCACTCGGAACTGAGGCGAACCGTGACTTGCCGCGCCTGGCCAGCCACGACCGCCATGGCAACCGCCTGGACGAGGTGCAGTACAACCCGGCCTGGCACGACATGATGCGTTCGTCGGTCGAGTGGGGGCTGCACGCGGATCCCTGGCAGAGCGACGAGAAGGGGGCGCATGTCGCCCGCGCGGCGGGTTTCATCATCTGGACCCAGGTCGAGCCCGGCCACCTGTGCCCAATCTCGATGACATACGCCTCGGTCGCGGCGCTCAGCACGGATCCAGATCTCGCTGCGCTGTGGACCCCCCGACTGGCGGCCCGCTCCTACGATTTCGGTCTTCGAGCTCCATCAACGAAGCGCGGGCTCATCGCGGGCATGGCAATGACGGAGAAGCAGGGCGGCTCGGACGTCAGGGCCAACACGACACAGGCGGTGCCCCAGTCCGACGGAAGCTACCGGCTGACCGGACATAAGTGGTTCGTCTCCGCACCGATGAGCGACGTCTTCCTCGTTCTGGCCCAAGCGCCAGGAGGCCTCACCTGCTTCCTTCTGCCGCGAGTGCTGGAGGACGGTACGCGCAACACGTTCCGCATTCAGCGTCTGAAGGACAAACTCGGCAACCGATCCAACGCCTCCAGCGAGGTCGAGTTGGCCAACACCTACGCCGAGCGCCTGGGCGACGAGGGCCGCGGTGTCCGGACCATCGTGGAGATGGTCTCCGCGACTCGCTTGGATTGCGTCTTGGGCGCCGCGGGCTTGATGCGAGGTGCGGTATCGGCCGCCACTTGGCATGTGAGCCACCGAGCCGCGTTCGGCGAGACACTCGTGGACCAGCCGTTGATGCGCAATGTCCTGGCGGATCTCGCGGTTGAGGTCGAAGCGACGATCGCGCTGGGCATGCGCTTGGCCGCAGCGGTTGACGCGGCGCAGGCGGGCGACCAGTCGGAAGCCATGCTGCGCAGGATCGCGCTCCCGGCGGCTAAGTTCTGGTCGACCAAGCGCAGCATCGCTGTGGCCGCCGAGGCACTTGAGTGCCTGGGCGGTCCCGGATATGTAGAAGACTCCGGGATGCCGCTCATCTACCGCGAAGCTCCGGTGAACTCGGTCTGGGAGGGCTCCGGCAACGTCAACTCCCTCGACCTGCTGCGGGCAATGGCCAAGGAGCCCGGATCCGTAGACGCGCTCCTGCTTGAGCTGGGCAAGGCCAGTGGGGCCGACAGCCGGTACGACGCGGCGGTCGCTGACCTGTTGACCCAGTTCTCCGACCTGAGCGATCTGGAATACCGCAGCCGCGGACTAGCAAGCAGGATCGCTGTTCTTCTGCAGGGTGCTCAGCTGCTGCAGTACGGTCCTGACGCGGTCGCCGATGCTTTTGTCGCCACACGTATAGCGGGCGACGGCGGCACGCAGTTCGGAACACTGCCGCGTGGCCTGGATGTGGACGCGATCATCGACAGGGTGCTGCTGGCCAGTACCTGACCGTTTCCACGTTGGCGCACGGCGTTCCGCGTGCCGAATCGCAAAGATGTGCGCAGAGCGTCATCCATGACAGGATCGCCCATGTGCGAATGCTCCTGCCCGATCAGGTGATGGCGCTGTCACCGGCCGGGATCGCCGAAGCCCATGAATGGCCAGCGGATCGCAGGTGGGTCCGCGCCGTGATGGTCTCAACGGCCGACGGCGTCGCGATCTCACCTGCGGGGCTATCGGGAGGGATATCGAGCCCGAGTGACCGTCTGCTGTTCGCGACTCTCCGTGGGCTAGCTGATGTGATAATCGTCGGCGCTGAAACCGCGCGCAAAGAAGGCTACGGACCCGTCGAACCCCGTCACGAAGTGGCCGAGCGGCGCAGACTCGCGGGGCAAAGCCCAGCTGCACGGCTCGCGATAGTCAGCCGATCGGGAGCTCTGGACCCGTCGTCCACCCTATTCACGGGACCGGACAGGCCCATTGTGATTACTGTTCGCGACCTCCCACCCGAACGACTCGCGGCCTTGACTCCCGTCGCCGACATCATCGCGTTCGGTGAAGGATCCGTGGATTTCGCGGCGACGCTGGACCAGCTGTCCGAACTCGGCCTGACCCGGATCTCCTGTGAGGGTGGGCCACACTTGCTGGGGGACCTAGTAGCGGCAGGCCTGGTCGATGAGCTCTGTCTGTCCATCACTCCGCTCATCTCAGGTGGAACATACGCTGACGGTCAGCCTTTGCCGCGAATCCTAGCCGGGGTCCCACTCCCGAACGCCCCTCACCCGCTTCGTCTCGCCCACGTGATGGAAGACCACGGCACCGTCTTCCTGAGCTACCTCCTCGAGTAGACATCTGGGTGCTACGTAGATGGCGGCGTAGTGCGCCGGACTTCAGTTCGGTGGTAAAGCGGCGCCCCGGTTCACACGGGTCTGGCTTGCTGTTCGATGTACTGCTTGACGATGCTCAACGGGGCTCCGCTCACGGACCCGGCGAAGTACGACACCGACCATAGTCTGTTCGCGCGACTGTAGTGGAAGCGCAAGTCGGGGAACTCTTCGCGCATGCTGCGGCTCGACACGCCCTCCAGTCGTCGCAGGTGCGAATCGGAGAACACTCGATGCCGATACTTGGTGACGATGACCAAGTGGGCGTGCGGGATGTGGGCGCTGTGGCGTCCGGTGCGGACGCGACCCAGCTCGGCTGTCGGCCCTGAAGGGTAGGTTCGAACCGTGGCCACGAAGCGGTACCAGTATCGGGTGCGAGGCAGCCTCGCGCCCGAGCAAGGTATCGCGGTGGCGAAGACGTTCGGGTGCGCTCGCGTCGTCTTCAACGACGTGATCCACGCCCGGGAGGAAGCCTTCAAGAACGGTGAGGCGTTCCCCAAGAGTGGCGACCTGTCCAAACAGTTGATCACTCAAGCGAAGCACACCCCGGAACGTGAGTGGCTGTCCGAGCCAAGTGCTGTGGTGCTGCAGCAAGCCTTGGCGGACGCTGACCGCGCGTACCGCAACTATTTCCAGTCCCTGTCGGGGAGGCGGAAGGGGCCGAAGGTCGGCAAACCCCGGTACAAGAGCAAACGTGACCGGCGGCAGTCGGTTCGATTCACGCGCAACGCCCGCTTCAAGGTGCGGCACGTGTCGGCCAAACGCGCGTTGCTCACGTTGCCGGGGATACCAGGCGAGTTGCCGTTAGCCTACTCCCGGCCCCTGCCCGGCGAGCCCTCGTCCGTCACCTTGATCCAGGAACCGGACGGCACATTGTTCGTGTCGTGCGTGGTCGACGCCCCGGCCCGGGAACCGCTGCCGCGGGTGGACCGGCACGCTGCCGGTGACTTGGGGTTGACCGACCTGGTGGCGGTCGTGGCCAGTGACGGCACCCGATACAAGGTGCCGAACCCGCGCACTCTCCGCAAGGCGGAACGAGACTTGGCGAGGAAGCAGAAAGCACTCAGTCGCAAAGAGAAAGGATCGAACAACCGGGAGAAGGCTCGCGTCGAGGTGGCTTGCGCACACCGCAAGGTGCGCAACCGCCGGCTGGACCACGCACACAAACTGGCGTTGACGCTCATCCGTGAGAACCAAACGGTGAGTATGGAAGCGCTGCGGGTGCGCGGACTGGCGAGAGCAGGAGCGAAAGGCAAGCGGGGCCGTGGCCTGCGCAAGAGCGTCCACGACGCCGGGTGGGGGCAGATACTGCGCCTGCTAGTGGTGGGGGTACCCCCGCCCGAAGGGGAGGGGGAAAGGCAGGCGAGTACGGTCGGACGGTCACGCTCGTGGACCCCGCCTATTCCAGCCAGACGTGCAGCGTCTGCGGAGTGTTGGACGGGCCGAAACCGTTGTCAGTTCGGGAGTGGGAGTGTGGCGCGTGCGGCGCGGTCTTGGATCGTGACTACAACGCCGCTGTTTGCTTGTTGGTCGCCGCAGGGCATGCGGAGACTCTAAACGCCTGTGGAGGAGATGTCAGACTGGCGCTCGCGTCAGCGATTTCCCGTGAAGCAGGAACCAGTGGGAACCCGCGAGGTAGTACCACCCCCCAAGCGGCATAATCGCGAAGGGAGAATCCCCCACACATTCATGTCGGGGAGGAGCGTCAAGTTCGTCGAGTCACGGTCAGGCCAGGGAGGTGAGGCCGGAACTATGCCGAAACGCATGGCCGCCGCTCTCGCCGTCACGGCTCTGCTCGTCACCGCACAGATAGCGGCTTCGGCTCCCAGCGCCCCGATGGCCGCAGCCAGCCACACCACCCAACAAGCCGCTGCTCCAGCGTCCGTGCGAACAGCGATACTGCCCCCACGTTGGCGCGGTAGGAACGTCACCCGCCTACCGACGAAGCGACGCGTCGTAGCCCTCACGATCGACTGCGGGAGTGGTAATGGAGCCGCTCGGTCCATGATGAGAACGCTGCGCGAAAAGAACGCTGAGGCCACGTTCTTCGTCACGGGCGCCTTCGCGCGCAACTACCCAGGCGACGTGCGGCGCATGGCCAAGGCCGGTCACACAGTCGGAAATCACAGCGACACACATCCGGACTTCCGTAACCTGTCGACCCAGCAGCAGACCAAACAGATCAAGCGCGCGGGATCACGCATCACCGCCTTGACTGGATTCACGCCTCGCCCCTGGTTCCGCTTCCCGTACGGCGGGTTCAGCCAGTCGTCAATCAAGCTCGCCAACAAACATGGTTATGCTGCGGTCGGTTGGACGGTAGACACACTCGGATGGCTTGGGACCAGTGGAGGCCAATCGGCGCAGTCCGTGATTCGGCGGGTAACGGCCGCCGCCCGCCCAGGCGAGATCGTGCTCATGCATTGCGGGGCCAATCCGACCGACGGCAGCAAGCTGGACGCGAAGGCGCTTCCCACCATCATCGACCGCTTGCGCGCCAAGGGGTACGAGTTCGTCCGGCTCGGCGACTCGCCTCCCCGCTACTGACGCAGCCGCCACGCAACCCAGCCAGAGCGGTCGACCGCCGTGATTCGCCCCTGTGCTCCAGCCCGCTACCCGCGGCCTGTGGCAGCTACTTGCAGCCGCTGCGCGACGGCCTCGGCCGCCACGCGAGCACCGCCAACGACAGCGGCGACGCCGACACCATCGAAGGCCGCGCCGCAAAGTTCGAGCCCGTGAACCCCCGCGATAACCGACCTGATCCGCTCCACGCGCCGCACATGACCGGTCGCGTACTGAGGCAGTGCATCCATCCACCGCGTGACACGGAAGTCGATCGGAGGTCGCGATATCCCAATCGCCTCCGCCAGTTCCTCATGAATATCACCGACGAGGTCAGCGTCATCTCGTTCTAGAAGGTCTTCCTCGCCCAATCTGCCGATCGACGCCCTGATCATCACCATCGAGCCTGGCCCGCCCCTCCTGGTGCGAGCGGCCCGGGCGATCCAATCCCACTTGCAGGAGGCATACGTCGCGGCCTTGACCATCCGCCCCTCCGTGGGCGAGACCAGGAACCCCGACCCTGACATTGGGCTGACAGCGTCAGCAGGGTAGGCGAGTCCGACCACTGCCATGCTCGACATGTCAATAAGGCCCAGGTCGTTGGCGGCCGGTGGACAGATGTGGGCCAACAGGGCTGAAGCCTCATGTGGCGGCAGCGCGACGATGACCTCCTCGGCCTCGACCACTTCCTGACCTTCAGCTGAGGCAACGATCAGCCGCCAGTGATCGTCAAGGCGGTGCAACGACTGAACCTGAACTCCTGTGCGGACCGTGCCGCCGAGGGACTCCACATGCGCCGCGACAGCCTGCGGGAGTCGGCCCACTCCCCCGCGAATGCCAGCGAACACGGGCCCTCTGCGCGCTCCAGCGCTGCGACCGCCGCCGCGAGCGGTGCGCTCGACAGCCTTCAGCAGTGACTTCTCGTGTCGCAGCTCACGGAACAGCGCGGGCACTGTGGCCTGCATCGAAAGCGCATCCGCGCGGCCCGCGTACACCCCTCCGAGGATCGGCTCAACCAGAGCGTCTACGACCTTGCGACCCAGACGCGACTCCACGAACGCACCCACCGACACGTCATTCTCGAATCGGGTCGCTGGCGCCGCGTACTCCAGCGGCAGCCTGAGCACGGTCCGAAGTGGTAGAACTCCTGACGACGTCAACGCACGCAGATCCGTGGGAACGCCCATGAACGTCGGGGGCATCTGGCGCAGTCGGTCCCGAGTCCACAACGAAACCCCAATGACTTCCGGATGCACAATGTCTCGGTCGAGCCCGACTGACCTGGCGAGCCCTACGGCTTCCGGCCTGCTCGACTGCATGCCCTCCGCGCCCTCGTCCAGAGGCACACCCGCCACTTCGCTGACCTGTAGCTTCCCGCCAACCTGTCCGTCTGCTTCAAACACCGTCACATGCGCCCGGCCGTCAGCGGCTCCAAGGAGGGAGTGTGCTGCGGTCAGACCAGCGATCCCTCCGCCTATCACAGCAACTCTCGGCGTTCCGGTGCGTGGCGCCGGAAGGACGCGCAGGCCTCGCCGCTTGTTATGTACCACTTCGCCGGGGGGTGCGGCGTCGCTCGCGCTCGTTGTCATGATCCAACAGTGCCACTACTCGGCGCCGAGTGCTCAGCCAGCGGCTGCGTGTCCGCCAACGGTGCTACTGGAAGGCGCCGCGTCGGCTGCTCGTGGACCCACTCCACCAGCTCTGCCAAGCGAGCGGGATCGGTTTCGGGAAGCACCCCGTGGCCGAGGTTGAGTATGTGCCCGCGAGCGCAGGCGCCTTGGGCGAGGACACGTCGGGTCGCATCCTTTAGCATCTGCCCTCCAGCAAGAGCGAGCGCCGGATCTATGTTCCCCTGGACGCTGTGCCCCAGGCCGATCCGTCGAACAGCATCGGCCATATCGACCCTGTGATCAACGCCCACGACTTCACACTCCTCGACAGCCATGTCCGATAGCAGCTCACCGGTTCCGACCCCGAAGTGAATTCGTGGAACGCCAAGATCTGCTGTGGCAGCGAGCAGTCGGCGGCTATGTGGCAGCACCCGATCCACGTAGTCGCTCCGGCATAGGGCTCCGGCCCAGGAGTCGAATACCTGAACAGCGCTCGCTCCGGCCAGAACCTGTGCCCGCAGGAACTCGCCGCACAGGTCTGCCATTCGTGACAGCAACGCATCCCACAGCCGCGGCCTGGACCACATCAGCGCCTTAGTCCTGTGGTGTCCCGAGCTCGGACCGCCCTCGATCATGTACGACGCCAACGTGAAGGGAGCGCCACAGAAACCGATCAGCGCAGTCCCATCGAGTTCGCGAACTAGCTGGGCGACGGCGTCTGTGACACGAGAGATCGCCCCGGCGTCCAGACTGCCAAGCCGCTCAAGGTCGCGCTCGTGGCGAAAGGGTTCACCCAGGACAGGCCCGACTCCCTCGCGGATATCAACATCCACACCGGCAGCTCGAAGGGGTACGACGATGTCACTGAACAGAATGGCGGCATCCACTCCGTACCGCCGCACCGGCTGCATCGTGATCTCGACCACGAGATCGGTGTTGAAGCAGGCGGAGAGCATGTCCGTTCCCCGCCGGGCTGCACGGTACTCCGGCAACGACCTGCCAGCTTGCCTCATGAACCAAACAGGTGTGCGGATCGGAGCTAGGCCACGTGCGGCAGCTATCAGGGGGCTGTCAGTGGTCGACGTGCGGATCGGATGCCCACTGGGCAGGCCTGAGTATCCGCGCATTTCGGCAACCGGCGAGGTGGACACAATGTGGCGCAGATTATCACGTTCCGCCCACCCAGGGCGAGGCGCGGCTAGCCTGACCGGTATGCGTTCCTCGACGCCAGATGATGAGCCGCCCGAGGAGTTCGTTCGCGTGGCGCGAGGCCTGCGGGCCCTGCGGTGCAGGCCCGAGTTCGAGTTGTCGGAGATTCCGGCCCCCCAACGTCTTGCTCCATTCGCGTTGGCGCTGTCAGCCGATGTCGAGGTCGACGGCGCGGACATCGCCCAGGGGCGTCTGGTCGTTCTGCACGACCCAGCTGGCCAGGAGACATGGCAGGGACGGTGGCGCGCTGTCGTCTTCGCCAAGGCAACGCTTGAGCCAGAGATGGCGGCGGACCCCGTGCTCACGGACGTCGGCTGGGCTTGGCTGGAGGAGGCTTTGGAGGAATCGGAGGCGCAGCTCACCGCGTTCGGCGGCACTGTCACACGTAACATCTCGGTACCTTACGGGGCGATGGCTGGACGCGATATCCGCGGCGACATGGAACTTCGCGCATCCTGGACTCCGACCGACGAACACATCGACAGGCACGGGCGCGCCTGGCTCAACTTGCTGGCCACTCTGGCTGGGCTTACCCCCCTGCCGGAAGGTGTCAGAACTCTGGCGCGCTAGGCGTTCTGACTCAGTAGCTCAAGGTTTCCTGGGAACCGACCGATGCCTTCTACGCATCGCTCGAGGAGGCCCGCTGTGACACCTACGGCCCTGCCCAGTTCGCGGGCGCCTACGCCACGGATGAGCGCGCTCCTGGTGTCACCTGAAGGCTCGCACCGGCGCTACTGGACAGGTCATCTGCGCGCCGTGGGAGTGGGCAGGGTTCTGGAGGCCCTAGGCCCCTCCGATGCGGTTGCCAAAGGCAAGACGGCAACCGAGCACGGAGTCTGCGTAGTAGAAACCGCCCCACAGGAGGGGGGCATCCTCCTGACGATCCGCGAGCTCAGACAGCAGGGGTGGCACCGGCTGGTCATGGTCTCGCCCCGGGGCGACGAGAACACAGTGCGCCTGGCACTGGCCGCCAAGGTGCGAAGCTTCGTCGTAGCGCGGAGCCCAGGCGCAGTCAGCGCGATCGGCGCATCGACTACAGGGCCAGAGCGTCTGGACCTGTCGGATCGCGAACGCCAGGTCATCCAGCACGTCGCTAACGGCAACGGCAACCGGGAAGTCGCTGAGCGGCTGAGTCTTTCCCCGCTTACAGTCAAGAGCCACATGTCGAGAATCGGGCGCAAGCTCGGTACCGGCGACAGGGCTCAGATCGTCGCGCTCGCGATGCGAGCTGGATTGATCCACTGATCCTGGCGATCGTGGAGTTTCTCGTTGTCGGATGATGCCCGTAGCCTTGGGCCGGATGAGCGAGCAGCGTGACGACCCCGATGCCGAGCCGACCCTTCCCTTGGCGGACTCGCCCGCTGACGGAACGCCGAGTGTCACCGACACCGATGCTGACCTGGCGGACATCGCGGCCCGCATTGGGTCAGGCACCGGTCCAGTAGCGATTGACGCCGAGCGCGCTTCTGGACACCGCTACGGCCAGCGCGCCTTCCTTCTCCAGTTTCGACGTGACGGCTCTGGGACGAGCCTGGTGGATCCAACCGGCATCACCGACTTCGCTCCGCTTCAGCGAGCTCTCGCGGAAGCCGAGTGGATCCTGCACTCCGCGACACAGGACCTGACCTGCCTGGATGAACTCGGCCTGCGACCGGATGCCCTGTTCGACACCGAGGTTGCCGCCCGATTGCTCGGATTGCCCCGGGTCGGACTGGCTGCGCTCACCGAACAGCTTCTCGGCGTTCGACTGGCCAAGGGGCACGGATCCGCTGACTGGTCCAGAAGGCCACTGCCGGAGCGCTGGGTCACCTACGCCGCGCTGGACGTTGAGTTCCTGATCCCGATGCGGGACATCCTCGCGACACAGCTCATCGAGATGGACAGGTGGACGTGGGCGGAACAAGAATTCGCGGCCCTGTGCCACTGGAAGCCGCGAATCCGGCCCGATCCCTGGCGGCGCACATCAGGCATACACGCGGTCAAGAACCCCAAGGGTTTGGCCGTGGCACGGCAGATGTGGCAGGCCCGAGACGCCGAGGCACAGCGGCGGGACATCGCGCCCGGACGCATCCTGCCGGACTCCGCACTCGTAGCTGCCGCCAAGCGACTGCCCACGTCCCGCTCGGATCTGGAGAGGATCCCGGAGTTCGTCCGCCAGCGCCGGCGATTGGACATCTGGTGGACTGCCGTGCGGGTCGCGCTCGCTGAGCCGCCCATCGAAGCTGGCATGGAGCCAACTCGCGGTTTGGCCCCCGACTCTGCTCAGCAGGAAGCCTATCCACCCCCTCGGGCGTGGCAGCGAAGGAATCCGGAAGCTGCGAAGAGACTGTCCAGGGCCCGCCACTTCATAGTGTCCTGCGGGGAGGAACTGGATCTGGCGCCCGAAGTGCTCATAGCCCCTGACTGCGTGCGGCAGCTTGCCTGGTCTCCGCCCGATCCCGCGACGCCAGGGACAGTGACTGCGAAGTTGGTTTCGGCAGGGGTGCGGCAGTGGCAAGTTGAGTTGACCGCTGCCGGACTCAGCGAGGCCATGTCGCCCAACGGGCCCGATGGCGCCTTGCGCGCACCGGTCGAGCAGCCCAAGACCGACTCTGTCCCAGGGTGACAGACCCCACACTTCCCCCCGACATCCCGAGAGTTACTCGTGGGTAATATCAGGTAACCGGGCCAACGCGGGCTAGCCCAGGACGCACCGACCCCGGCCGAACTTCCGAAGGAGCAACTGTGGCCCGAACTGTCAGAGACGTGGTCTTCGTCGATGGTGTACGTACGCCTTTCGGTCGCGCGAGCAAGAAAGGCATCTACGCCGAGACGAGGGCGGACGACCTGGTAATCCGTGCCATCAGGGGCCTGTTGGCACGCCACGAGGACCTCCCTGTGGAGCGCCTCGACGATGTCTGCGTCGCCGCGACGACGCAGATCGGGGACCAGGGACTTACCATCGGTCGCACTGCCGCCTTGTTGGCTGGACTCCCCAGGTCGGTGCCGGGGTACAGCATCGACCGGATGTGCGCGGGAGCCATGACAGCCGTCACGACGCTGTCCGCCCCAATCATGGTTGGGCTCTACGACATTGCGTTGGCAGGCGGCGTGGAGCATATGGGCCGCCACCCGATGGGGGAAGGAGTGGATCCGAACCCCCGCTTCCTCGCGGAGCGACTGGTAGACCCCGAGGCGCTGCTGATGGGCAAGACAGCGGAGAACTTGCACGACCGGTTCCCTGACATCACGCGCGCCAGGGTCGACGAGTACGCCCTGGCGTCGCAACACAAGACGGCGCAGGCCTACGAGAACGGCAGCATCCAGCAGGACCTGATCCCCGTCGCCACCAGGAGCGCCGAGCTGGGGTACGGCCTGGCCACTACTGACGAGCCCCCAAGACCGGGGACGACTCTGGAGGCCCTCGCGAAGTTGAAGACTCCCTTCCGTCCCTACGGCCGCGTGACCGCCGGTAACGCGGCGGGACTCAACGACGGCGCGACGGCCGCGCTCCTCGCGGCGGAGAGCGTCGCTGACGAACTGGGGCTTCCCAAGAAGATGCGACTCGTCTCGTTCGCATTCGCCGGCGTGGCACCAGAGGTGATGGGAATCGGTCCGGTGCCTTCGACCGAGAAGGCACTGTCGAAGGCCGGCTTGAACATCAGCGACATCGGCTTGTTCGAAATCAACGAGGCGTTCGCGGTACAGGTGCTGGCATTCCTGCAGCATTTCGGCCTAGCGGACGACGATCCACGCGTGAATCCGTTCGGCGGCGCGATTGCCGTGGGCCATCCGCTGGCTTCCAGCGGGATACGCCTGATGACATACCTGGCCCGTCACTTCGAGAACAACCCCGGCGTCAGATACGGGCTGACAACCATGTGCATCGGGCTGGGCATGGGCGGAACGGTCATCTGGGAAAACCCGAACTTCGACGGCAAGGAATCCTGACATGCCAGAAGCCAACAACAGCGGCGCACCATCACTGGAGTTCGCCGACGAGGTTGTCACCCACGCCCGTCTGCGGTTCATCGAACTTCCAGACACCGCCGGGACCGCCGCGCTCATCACGCTGGACAACGGCTTCGACCACACCAAGCCCAACACCTTCGGGCCGGGGGGTCTGCGCTCCCTGAGCGCCGCTCTGGACGAGGCGTCCGATCGCGATGACGTCGTAGCGCTCGCCATCACCGGAAAGCCCTTCATCTTCGCCGTTGGAGCGGACCTGTCAGGTGTGCCAAGCATCGCTAGCCACGATCAAGCCCTGGCCATAGGACGTTTCGGCCACGACGTGTTCCGTCGCCTCGGAGAGTTCGGCGTGCCAACGTTCGCGTTCATCAACGGAGCGGCCATGGGTGGCGGCCTCGAGCTCGCGCTTCACTGCACCTACCGCACCGTCTCCTCCGGAGCGGCCGCCATCTCGCTACCCGAGTGCTTCCTTGGACTTCTGCCCGGATGGGGCGGCACGTACCTTCTGCCGAACTTGATCGGACCGCAGAACGCGCTGCGGGTCATCGTCGACAACCCCCTGGCGCAGAACCGCATGCTCAAGCCGAAGGACCTGACGAGCATGGGTATCGCCGACGCCCTGTTCGAACCGGCTGATTTCCTTGAGCGCTCCCTGGCTTGGGCGGCCGACGTCATCAGCGGGCAGGTCAAGGTCGAACGCGCGTCGATCGACCGCGGCGAGGCCTGGGACGCAACCGTCGAAGCGGCTCGCGCCGGGCTGTCAGCTCGCCTGCACGGAGCCGCGCCAGCCCCCGTGCTCGCCGTGGACTTGATCGGCGCCGCCAAGACGGCCGACCGCGATACCGCGTTCGCCGCCGAGGACGCGGCGCTCGCCGATCTGATCATGAGCGATGAGCTGCGAGCGGGGCTGTACTCGTTCGATTTGGTGCAGAAACGGGCGAAGCGACCCGTGGGAGCACCGGACAAGTCGCTCGCCCGGCCCGTTACCAAGGTTGGGATCGTGGGGGCCGGCCTGATGGCCAGCCAACTGGCCCTGCTGTTCATACAGCGCCTGGAAGTACCCGTGGTGATGACCGACTTGGATCAGGCACGGGTGGACAAGGGCGTTAGCTATGCGCACGCCGAGCTGGACAAGCGACTGGCCAAAGGCCGGCTCACACCCGACAAGGCCAACCGGCTCAAGGCGTTGCTCACCGGGGCCGTCAGCAAAGAGGCCTTCGCCGATGCTGACTTCGTAATTGAGGCCGTTTTTGAGGACCTCCAGGTGAAGAAACAGGTGTTCGCCGAAGTAGAGGAAGTGGTTAGCGACACGTGCGTGCTCGCCACCAACACGTCCTCACTGTCGGTATCAAAGATGGCGGCGGATCTTCGCCATCCGGAGCGGGTCGTCGGATTCCACTTCTTCAATCCGGTGGCGCTGATGCCGCTGCTGGAAATCGCCAGGGCCGAGAAGACCGACGACCAGTCCCTTGCCACCGCGTTCGCTGTCGGCAAGGCCTTGAAGAAGTCATGCGTACTGGTCAGCGACGCGCCAGGCTTCGTGGTCAACAGGCTGCTGACGCGCTTCCTGGGTGAAGTCACACGAAGCGTTGACGAAGGCACTCCATTCGACGTCGCCGATCAAGCCCTCAATCCCCTCGGCTTGCCCATGACGCCGTTCGTGCTGCTCCAGCTCGTCGGCCCAGCTGTGGCATTCCACGTGTCTGAGACGATGCACTCAGCCTTTCCCGAGCGGTTCTACGTGTCTGAGAATCTGCGTCGAGTCGTGGCCGCCGGGAAGTCAGCGATTTGGACATATGACCAGGCCGGGACCCCATCGGTCGATCCAGAGGTCGCGAAGCTGTTCGAGCAAGGCGACAAGGCTCTGTCCGCAGCCGAGGTGCGCGACCGCGCACTCGAAGCGCTCGCCGAGGAAGTCCGCTCGATGCTCGACGAGGGCGTCGTCGCCGAGCCACAGGACATCGACCTTTGCATGATCCTGGGGGCCGGTTGGCCATTCCACCTGGGCGGCATCACTCCATACCTGGATCGCACCGGAGTCTCTCAGAGGGTGACTGGAACCACGTTCCTCGCGCCTGGGGTAGCCTCGCTGGCTCAGTGATCAGTAGCTGGTTCGGACAAGGATTCGGTACCCGGCGCCGGGGCCGCAGCCTTCAACAACTCCGGTCGCCCGAACAGGTACCCCTGAGCCAGATCGCAGCCCAGTTCCAGCAGGGACTCAGCCTGCTCACGGGTCTCGACGCCCTCTGCGATGGCCACCAGTCCGGTATCGTGCGCGAGCTGGATCACGGCGCTGACGATCCGGCGGGACTCTTGGTCTTCTTCCATGACCGACACGAACGCACGGTCTATCTTGAGGATGTCGGCGCTGAGGTTTCGCAGTTGGCTCAGGCTTGAGTACCCAGTCCCGAAGTCGTCGATAGCGATCCTGACCCCCGCGTCTCGCAGCGACCGCACGTTCGATAGCACTTCATCGTCAAACATCAGCAACGCCGACTCAGTCACCTCGATGGTCAGCCTCAAGGGATCAACACCGCTGCTCTGCAGTTCACCGAGCACGTGTGACGCCAGATCCAGATCTTTGAGTTCCTCGGCTTCGATATTCACCGCGACACCCGCGGCAGGCGCGGGCAGGGAACCTTTCGATGCGTCGCGCAGGACCTGACGCAGTACAAGCTTGTCAATCGTCGGCATCAGTCCAGCCGATCGCGCTAGATCTAGGAAATCCAGTGGCGGCAAGATGCGCCCGTCTGCGGTCCTCAAGCGCAGCAGCGCCTCATACTCCTGCACCTCGCCGTCCCGAAGACGGATGATCGGCTGGTAGGCGATCTCGAACCCGTCACCGGCGACCGCCCTCGCCAGCTCGATGCGAACATTCAGGGCCGCCTCGGCCTGAACTCCCATCGACTCGGCGTAGAACTGGACTCTGCCCCTCCCCCGCAGCTTGGCCCGATACAGGGCCAGATCCGCCCGCCTCATCAGCTCCGCCCCGTCGCAGCTGGGGTCTTCCGTTCTCGCGACACCGACTGAGACCGTCGGTGACAGGTTCGATCCGGCGATCTCGACCGGCTGTCCCAACGCCGTCTGGAGTCTGCCCACGAACACGCCTGGATCTTGCTGGTCGCCATGGATCTCAGAGATCACCGCGAACTCGTCCCCGCCTAGACGCGCCACCGCGTCCGCTGGGGCGCAGACACCTCGGATCCTGGTCGCGACCTCGCCGAGAAGCTGGTCACCGGCCGACAGGCCCAGGGAGTCGTTGATGACCTTGAAGTCGTCCACATCCAGGAAGACGAGCGCGATCTCATCAACATCGGTGTTGAGCCGATGAAGCGCGGCGTCCAAACGGTCTACGAACGCCTTCCGGTTCAGCAGCCCTGTCTGCCGGTCGTAGAGCGAGTGGAGGGTAAGGTCCCGCTCCGCCGCTCGCCGTGCCGTTACGTCCTCCACATGGACAACGAACTCCTCCAGATCGCCGCTTCTCAGCGCGGCCACCGTGATCAGCGCCAGCCTGGAGGCTCGATCCCTGCCTCGCAGACACACCTCGCCCTGCGGCACCCATCCGGGAACCCTCGGCTTCGAATCTGTCGCGGCCGCGATCAGTGACTGAAGAGTCGCTAACCCATCCGGCTCCATGAAGCTCGACACCTCACGGCCTACGAGGTCCGAGGCGTTCCCGCCCAGCAACCGGGCCAGGGCGATATTGGCTGCCCCTATGACAAGTCGCCCACCCGCTTCGCGCCTCATCCGCATAGTCGGAACAGGGGAGATGTCGAACATGGTCTTCACCGTCGCAGCATGAGCCGCGGCAACCGACGCGTCGCCCACTGGCTGCTCGGCGAGCTGGATCCCGCGTTGCCTCTCGACCGCGAGCAGCGTGGTCAACCCCAGACCAGATGCCACGCTCATCGCCAACTGCCACTGCAGCACCCCCGCCGGGCTCGCCCAGGACTGGCCAACGACCATCACGATCGTTACCGCGACCAAGCCCAGCGTCGATGCCGACCACGTGTCGTAGCGGGACGCGACAAGCAGCATGATCGGCAGCAGGATCCAGGAGATCAACCACGGGTCGAACTCAGTCACTCCCGCAGCCGCCACGAACACCGCGATCAGCGCGCTGGCCATCGTGACAGACGCGAATTCCTTGCGGCGCGGACCATCCGAACCCGATCGCAGCGCCACGGGCAGAATCAACATCACGCCCAACAGCACGGCGCTGGCGAATGATCCGGGCCATGACTCACCCGCGAGGTGCGGATCCCACGACATCCCCGGCCAACGGATAGACGCCAGAGCAGCGGTAGCACCTACGAGCAGCGCGACTCCGCCGGCGATCGCTGGGTCGATTGGGCGCGACAGATCGCAACGAAACCATCTCAACATCAGTCCGATGATCACGCCAGCGACTAGGTCAGCGAGCGTTCGTCCGATCGAACCGGTGCCTGTCACCGCGGCCAGTACCGCCAGCTCGCCAAGAGCACCACCGGCGAGAATCCAGGCAGAAGAACCACCCAACCGGATCACCGCGGCCGCGCCCAGAGCTGGAGTGAACAGAATCGCCGGGGTGTCCGAACCGTCCGTGAATACCAACACCACCGCGTCGCTCGCCGCCCAAACGACCGCTGAGAGCGCAACGGCGATCAACGGCCGCGCTCGAACCCAGCCCCCAAGCGAGGCGGCGGGCTGCGTCATCACAGGTTCCCGACACGCACCGGAGACCCGAATAGGTGGCCTTGCCCAAGATCACAACCCCTGGAGCGCAGGAACTCGGCCTGAACTGGGTCGGTCACGCCTTCAGCGATCACCTCCCGGCCAAGGTCATGCGCGACTGAGATCACCGCGGTGACGATCGTCTCATCGGCCGGGTCCCGTCCCAATCCGTCGACGAAAGACCCGTCCAGCTTGATGTAGTCGAGCGGAAGTTCCCTCATCGCGGTCAATGACGACATCCCGGTTCCGAACTCATCGACCGCGATTCTCACTCCCTGAGCCCGGACACGGCGCAGTGTCAGCAGTGCCGGTCCCGGCGCGTCCATCATGGACGGCTCCCCGAACTCCAGGACAAGATCCTTCGGGTCCAACTCGCGAGCCGACAAACGACCCCTGATGAACTGCGGATAGCTGGCGTCCGCGAGTTGACGCGGAGAGACATTGACGCCCAACCATGCCCCGAAGTCAGCCTCCTTGCGGCCCGACAGCCACGCCAAACCCAGTTCGAGGATGCGCGTGTCTAGCCTCACCGACAGCCCAGACCGCTCGGCCGCGTCCACGAAGCTGCTCGGGTGCAGGACGCTGCCGTCCGGCATCATGATCCGACCGAAGGCCTCATAGCCAACGATCGAGGAGTCGTTCAGCCTGACCACAGGCTGAAGGTCGATCGTGATTCGGTCTTCGTCCAGTGCCGAGCGAAGCAGTTCGACCATTCTCATTCGTCCGCGAACCTGCTCTTCGAGGTTCGCGGCGAAGAACTCGATCCGGTTCCTTCCTCGTTCCTTGGCCCGGTACATGGCCAGATCAGCGCGTCTGAGCAGATCCTCGGCGGTGCCAGAAGGGTCGGAGGTCTGCGCGATACCCACTGATCCGCTCAACGTGTGCGCGCGACCATGCAACTCGAACGGTTCCTCCATGGACACGCGGATCCGCTCGGCGACGGTGACAGATTCAGACGCGGAGTCCAGCGAGTCGCAGACGACGACGAACTCG
This sequence comes from Candidatus Nanopelagicales bacterium, assembly GCA_030700225.1. NCBI lineage: Bacteria > Bacillati > Actinomycetota > Actinomycetes > Candidatus Nanopelagicales > Candidatus Nanopelagicales bacterium. Next base: position 31,843 of record JAUYJT010000048.1, read on the forward strand.
TCGCCGCCCATGCGGGTGACGATGTCATCGCGTCGCACTGCCAGCGAGATCCGGCGCGCCACTTCCTGCAGCACTGTGTCGCCCCGGCGATGACCGTAGGTGTCATTGATGCTCTTGAAACTGTCGAGGTCAACGAAGAGGACCGCTACGGTTCCCGGTCGACGACCCAGCCTGGCGAGGACTCGGCTGAGGTGCTGCATCAGGACCGCACGATTAGGAAGACCTGTCAGCGGATCGTGGGAAGCCCTGTGAGACAACGCCTGCTCTGTTCGCCGGAACGCGGTCACGTCGTCCAGCGTCACTACCAGGCGACGGCCCAGCCGCGGATCGTCAATCACGGACGCGGCCAGCGCCACCCAGACCACGCCCCACCCCTGGCGGACAATCCTGACTTGCGGCTTCCGGGTGGGATCGAGCAGACCCCTTAACCCACGCTCCAGAACCGATATGTCCGTGGGATGCAGGAAACCGCTCAGATCCTGACCGACGATCTCCTGGCGGTCCATTCCGACGAGCTGCTCAAAGGACTCGCTGCAGTCCAGAATCGGTCCCATCCCCATCCCATCGTCGCTGGGAGTCAGCTCCAGCACGACCATGGGCGAGGGCGACCCCTGGAAGGCGAGTTCCCTCAGACGAGCGTTAGCGGCCTCGTCGGACACCCGAATGCCCGCCACCGCCGACCCGACTTCGGGCACACTGCTGCCCACCGATGCCTCCCCAGTTGCGTTCGCGGGACGATCGATACAGCCTACGCCGTGTTGTCGGCTCGGCGCCTCGCGAACTTGAGGTGAGCCTGGCTAATCAACTACTGCTCAACAGGCCCTTCGCGGAAGGTCTCAGTCTCGTTCAGCCGTTTGGCGATAGTCTCCGCGACTGCCGAAGGAGTGAACCCAAGCTCCGCCAGGATGCCGGATCGGGGGCCCTGCTCGATGAACCGGCACGGAATCCCCAGGGTCACCACAGGAACGTGGCTCAAAGCTTGCTGTACGGACGCTCCGACTCCCCCTCGTACGGAGTTGTCCTCGATTGTCACAACCAGCCGGGATCCGCGGGACATGTCCACCAGCGCCTCGGATACTGGAAGGACCCAGCGAGGGTCGACAACCGTGACCCCTACTCCCGATAGCCGCAACAGATCCGCGACCTCAATGGCCAAGTCGGCGAACGGTCCGATCGATACCAGCAGCACATCGCAGCCGTCCTCGAACAGGACGTCGATACCGACCTCCCTGCGCAGCTCAGGGATGTCATTCGGCAGAGCGCCTTTCGGGAACCTCAACGCTGTCGGCCCGTCGCTGATGGCCAGCGCCTCGGCGAGCTCAGCGGCGAGTGTGTCACCGTCGCGCGGAGCCGCGACTCTCATTCCAGGGATCCCCGCGAGCATCGATAGATCCCACATTCCGTTGTGGCTGGGTCCGTCATCGCCGGTAATCCCAGCTCTGTCCAGTACGAAGGTGACTGCGGCCCGGTGCAACCCCGCGTCCAGGAGCACCTGATCATAGGCGCGGTTCAGGAAAGTCGAGTAGACAGCGACAACCGGATGCAGGCCGCCCATCGCCATGCCCGCCGCGCTGGTGACCGCGTGCTGCTCGGCGATTCCGACATCGAAGCAGCGGCCGGGGAAGCGCTTCGCGAACGGTGCCAGACCGGTCGGCCCCTGCATCGCCGCCGTGATAGCGACTACGTCGGGCCGTCTCTGACCAGCCTTGACCATTTCCCGCGCGAATACCGTCGTCCAGGTCGGGCTGGGTGCGCACACGGGCACGCCAGTTTCGGGGTTGATGACACCGACTCCGTGGAACTTGTCGTCCTCGTCCAGCTCCGCCGGGCCGTAACCTCTCCCCTTCTCGGTGAGGCAATGCACAATCACCGGACCACCGAAGTCCCTGGCGCGGCGCAACGCTCCTTCGACCGTGCGCACATCGTGTCCGTCGAACGGTCCCAGGTACTTCAGTCCCAGATCCTCGAACAAGCCCTGAGGCGCCACGATGTCCTTCAGGCCTCTCTTGACGCCGTGCAGTGTCCCGTAGACGGGAGCCCCGATTACTGGGGTGTCGCTGAGGGTTCGCCGACCCCACTCCAAGAACCGCTCGTATCCCCGCGTGGTGCGCAACGTCGCCAGATAGCTGGCCACACCACCGATCGTTGGGTTATAAGAGCGCGCGTTGTCGTTCACGACGATGACCATCGGACGGTCGCTGGCGGCGATGTTGTTCAGTGCCTCCCACGCCATGCCTCCAGTCAGGGAACCGTCTCCCACGACCACAGCGATGTGGCGCTCGGCGAGCTCCCCAGAAAGATCCCAAGCCTTGGCGAGTCCGTCGGCGTAGCTCAGCGCGGTGGAGGCGTGTGAGTTCTCGATCCAGTCATGGGGGCTCTCCGCCCTGCTCGGGTACCCCGACAGCCCGCCAACCTGCCTTAGTTCGTGGAATCTGTCCCGGCGTCCGGTAATGATCTTGTGGACGTATGTCTGATGACCGGTGTCCCACAGGATCGCGTCGCTTGGCGAGTCGTATGCGCGATGAAGTGCCAGGGTCAGTTCCACGACGCCCAGGTTGGACCCCAGGTGGCCGCCAGTTCGCGCGACATTCTCGATAAGGAAGGCCCGGATCTCAGCCGCGAGCGCCGGCAGATCCACTTCGTCTACGAAACGCAGATCCTCGGGGGAGCGGATACGTCCCAGAAGATCCACAAGACCCCTTCCCTCGGGCTGCCCTGATTCTACGTGCGTGGCGCGATCAGAGGCGATCTCGCCACTGGCGTCCGCTCAAAGCGTCTAAGACTAGCTCGACCTGACGCGACGTTTCGGACGCTTCAGCCCCGCTCGACTCGATGGCGGCGAGTACGAGACCCAGCTCATGTGGTGGGAGTCGGTCCCCCAGTTCGCGGCGCGCGTTCGAATAGGAACCGCGCAATCCCTCCAGCGTGGCCTTCTGATGACGTGTGACTAGTGTCGCCAGAGCGAGTGGGTAGCGCCGCAAGACATCCTGCTCGCGAAGCCCGTCAGGACCCCGGTCGAGTAGCCACCCCACGACCTTCACCTCGAACTCCGGGGAAGCTGGAGGCGGCAGGTCCTGGGGCCACCCGGGCGGAACGATCCCGGTAGCCACACTCAGTCCAGAAGCGAACGCAACACGAACTGCAGGATCCCGCCGTTGCGGTAGTAGTCCGCCTCACCTGGCGTGTCGATCCTCACGCTCGCGTCGAAGACACGCGCACTGCCGTCGGACCGGAGAGCCTTAACGCGAACAGTGGAAGGGATGCGTCCCTCGTTCAGTTCGGCTACTCCTTCGATATCGAATACCTCCGTACCGTCCAGGCCCAGATCGTCCGCGCTCTCACCCGTGGGGAACTGCAGCGGCAAGACTCCCATCCCTATCAGGTTCGACCGGTGGATCCGCTCATATGACTGCGCTATCACGGCGCGAACGCCAAGTAGAGCGGTCCCCTTGGCCGCCCAGTCGCGCGATGAGCCCGACCCGTAGTCCTTTCCGGCCAGAACGATCAGTGGAACCCCGGCCTCCGCGTACGCCTGCGCGGCGTCGAATATCGACGTCTGGGGCCGCTGCGGATCCAGCAGATTCACCGTGAATCCTCCCTCGACGTTGTCCAACAACTGGTTGCGCAGCCTGATGTTGCCGAACGTTCCCCTGATCATCACCTCGTGATTGCCCCGCCGGGATCCGAACGAGTTGAAGTCCTTGGCCGCGATGCCATGGTCAAGCAGATACCGCCCCGCCGGGCTGTCGGCCTTGATCGAGCCCGCTGGCGAAATGTGGTCCGTCGTCACCGAATCCGAGAGCTTCGCCAGCACCCTGGCTCCCACTATGTCGCCCACCGGATCGGGGTCCCGCCGCATTCCTTCGAAGTACGGCGGCTTGCGCACGTACGTGCTCGCCGGATCCCACGAGAAACTCAGCCCTTCCGGAGTGGACAAGGACTGCCACCTGTCGTCCCCGGCGAACACATCCGCGTAGCGGTTCGCGAACATCTTGGCGTCGATTGCCTCCTCCACCGTCGCCTGCACCTCAGCAGCGGACGGCCACACGTCCGCCAGGAACACCGGCTTTCCATCGGAACCGGTGCCGAGAGGATCGCGGGTCAAGTCGGCGTCCATGGTTCCAGCGATCGCGTACGCGACCACCAGCGGCGGGGAGGCCAGGTAGTTCATCTTGACGTCCGGGCTGATCCGACCTTCGAAGTTGCGATTGCCGGAGAGCACGGACACCACGGATAGGTCGGCTTGGAGAACGGCTGCGCTGACTTCTTCGGGCAACGGCCCGGAGTTCCCAATGCAGGTCGTGCAGCCGTAGCCAACCAGGTTGAACCCGAGCTTGTTCAGGTACGGTGTCAGCCCGGCGGCGTCGAGGTAGTCGGTGACGACTTTGGACCCCGGCGCGAGCGTGGTCTTCACCCATGGCTTGCTGGTCAACCCCCGCTCGACTGCCTTCTTGGCCAGGAGGCCCGCCCCTAGCATCACGGAAGGGTTTGACGTGTTCGTGCATGACGTGATCGCCGCGATCACGACCGCCCCGTGCCCTATCTCGCTGTCACCAACTCCAGCGCTGGCCGAGGTGTCGGCCGTGTACGCGGGCAGCTCAGCGGTGAAAGCTGACTTGGCCCGCGCCAGATCGATCCGGTCCTGAGGCCGCTTGGGTCCGGCGATGCACGGGCGCACTTGTCCGAGGTCAAGTTCTAAGTACTCCGAGTAGGTGGCTTCAATGCCGCCAGCTCCCCACAGCCCCTGTTCCTTGGTATACGCCTCCACGAGAGCTACGTGCTGATCGGACCGTCCGGTGAGTCTGAGGTATCGCAGGGTCTCTGAGTCAATGGGGAACACGGCCGCCGTGGAGCCGTACTCGGGACTCATGTTGCCGATGGTCACGCGGTTCGCCAGAGGAACTGCCGCGACACCATCGCCGTAGAACTCCACGAACTTCCCGACGACGCCGTGGGCGCGCAGGATCTGTGTGATCGTCAAGACGAGGTCTGTGGCTGTCGTGCCGTCGGGCAGTTCACCGAATAGCCGGAAACCGACCACGCGCGGAATGAGCATCGAGACGGGCTGACCCAGCATGGCGGCCTCGGCCTCGATGCCGCCAACTCCCCACCCCAGTACCCCAAGGCCGTTGACCATGGTCGTGTGGGAATCGGTTCCAACACATGTGTCCGGAAACGCCACTCCATCGCGCGAGTCCACGACTCGGGCCAACCCTTCCACGTTGATCTGGTGCACGATGCCCGCGCTGGGAGGCACGACCCGGAACTGCGAGAACGCACCCTGGCCCCATCTGAGGAACTGGTAGCGCTCGCGGTTCCGCTCGTACTCAAGCTCGACGTTGCGATCGGCCGCGTCGGGCGTTCCGAAGAATTCGGCGATCACGGAATGATCAATCACCATTTCCGCGGGTGCGAGCGGATTGATTCTGGAGATGTCGCCACCCAGGTCTGCCATGGCGTCACGCATCGTCGCCAGATCGACCACGCACGGCACTCCAGTGAAGTCCTGCATGATGACCCGCCCAGGGGTGAACTGGATCTCCTTGCTGGGCTCGGCCGCCGGATCCCACGTCGCCAGACCTTGGATCTGTTCGGCCGTGACGTTGGTGCCGTCCTCTGTGCGCAGGAGGTTCTCCAGGAGCACCTTGTGGGTGAAGGGAAGCCTCGCGGAGTCTGGTACACGGTCCAGCCGGAACATCTGATACGTGTCTGCGCCTACGGTCAGTGAGTCCTGGGCATCGAACGTGTTCTGCGACAAGGTGCACTCCGGGTATCTTGGCGTCGAGATACCCGCGATTCTAGCCCCGGGCGAAGAGCCACTGCCATCACCCGACTTCGCGCGACCAAATGCGACACACTTGCCACCGAGCGGGCGGCATGAGTTCGCACAACCCTCGTCGTGGAGGTCGAGATGGCACTGACAGGAAACTTCGAACGCATCAAGTCGTATGACGACACAAGGATCGCGTGCGCTACCTGGGGCGAGGGAACTCCCGTGGTTCTGTCCAACGGTATCTGCTGCAGCGACACCTACTGGACCTACATGGCTCCGTTCCTGGTTGAGAATGGCTGCCAGGTGATCTTCTTCGACTACCGCGGACACAAGCGTTCCGGGCGTCCGGGCAACCCCAACGAGGTTGGAGTCCCATGCCACGCCAGGGATCTGTGGGCGGTCGCAGACCACTTCGGCGTTACGAACCCCATTCTGATCGGGCACTCGATGGGAGTTCAGACCATCTTCGAGGCCTACCGCCAGCGCCCTGAGGGGACCAGGGCACTGGTGGCGCTCGCCGGACCCTTCGAGTACCCGCTTGACCACCTCTACATGACACCGATCGGAGCTTTGCTGCTTGACGCGTTTGAGTTCTCGTGGCGCTATACACCATCCGCTGTCCGCGCGGTCTGGCGCGCCACAGGCTTCGACACTCGTGCCATCGTGAAGTTCTCCAAGCTGATGATGGCCATCAGTCGTCAAGCACCGTCCGACCTTGTCGGCGAGTACTTCACCAACGTGTCCGAACTCGACCCTCTGCTCGTCATACAGATGTTCCGTGGCATGCAGATGCACTCCGCGCGCGACATCCTGCGCACGTGTCAGGTCCCCGTGCTGCAAATATCCGGTGGCCGGGACATGCTCACGCCATTGCCGCTGCAACGGGAGATGGCTTCGCTACTTCCCGACGTCGAGTTCGAGGTGTTCGAGAAGTGCGGTCACACCCTCCCGGTCGATGAACCCGACCGCTGTGATGATCGCGTCCTGGAGTTCATCAACAAGCTCCGCGCCAACGAGCCGAAGAAACCGACTCCGCGCAAGAAGGCGCAGGCGCCAGCCTGATCCAAGACGCGAGCCGTCTCTCAGGAGCGGCGCCGACGGTCGTTCTCGGGCACTTGCTCCAGGCGCATCAACCCGGGTGCGTTGATTTCGGCTCGCGGAGGAAGATCTCTCGACGAGTCAAGCTGCCACGGAACCGTCACCAGGACGACCCCCTTGGTGAACATGAGCCTGGTGCGCAGCCGGATCGCCGACTGGTTGTGCAGCAGGTGCTCCCACCAGTGCCCCACCAGGTATTGGGGGATGTAAACGGCCACAAGGTCACGCGGACACGAACGCCGCAGATCTCGTACATAGTCAACGACAGGCCGCGTGACCTCACGATAGGGCGAATTGAGAATCCTCAGGGGAACTGGGATGTCCCGGCGCTCCCACTCGCGAGCCAATCGATCAGTGTCGTCCGAATCCACGCAGACGGTGATCGCCTCCAGTGAAGACGGGCGGCTCGCGCGCGCGTATGACAGCGCGCGCATCGTCGGCTTGTGGATTTTCGAGACCAGGACCACGGCGATCACGCCCGATGGCAATGTCACCTTGCCATCTAAGGAGCCAATAGCCAGCTCGTCACTTATCTGCTCATAGTGGCGACGGATGCTGCGCATCATCAGGTACAACAGGGGAATCGCGACGCAGACTATCCACCCGCCGCGCGCGAACTTGGTGACCAGCACGATCGCCAGTACCGAGCCGGTCACCACGGCCCCGATCGAGTTGATCACCCGGGCCCGGCGCATCGAGCCCGCATTCGCTGGGCGGACCGGCGCGTTCAGTAACCGAGTCCAGTGACGCAGCATCCCGATCTGGCTCAGCGTGAACGACACGAAGACACCGATGATGTAGAGCTGAATCAGTGAGTTCACATTCGCGTGGAATGCGGCCACCAGCACCGCTGCCATCAGGGCGAGCAGCAGTATCCCGTTGCTGAACGCCAGCCTGTCCCCACGCGTGTGAAGTTGCCTTGGCAAGTACCCATCTCGTGCGAGTACGGACCCCAGGACGGGAAACCCGTTGAAGGCCGTGTTCGCGGCTAAGGCCAGGATCAAGGCCGTCGCCGCGGAAATGAACACCACGATTATCGGTGCGTACGGGAAGACGGCTTCGGCGATCTGCACCACGACGGTCTTCTGCGCCTGACCGGAGGGCAATCCGATGAGATCCTCCGGCTTCTCCGCGACATGCACCTGTGTCTTCAGAGCCAGCCACGTGATCGCGGCGAACATCGACATCGAAATCACGCCCAATAGCAGCAACACTGTCGCGGCGTTCCGGCTCTTGGGCTTGCGGAAGGCCGGAACCCCGTTGGCTATGGCCTCGATGCCGGTCAGCGCCGTTGTTCCGGACGCGAAAGCCCTGGCCACCAGGAACACCAGGGCAACCCCCAGGAAGGACCCTTCGGCTTGAACTTCCCATCCCGCGCTCTCGGCGACCATCGGCTCATCGGTGACCGTGCGGAAGATCGCGAAGCCCACCATGGTGGCGATCGCCAACATGAACAAGTAGCTCGGCAAAGCGAACAAGGCGCCCGACTCGCGCACGCCCCGCAGATTGATGAGACTTATCGCGAAGATCGTCCCCGCTGTGACCAGAACCGCGTTGGATGCGACGAATTCCGACACAGAGCCCAGGTTGGCGATGGCCGCCGACATCGACACAGCCACCGTGAGCACGTAGTCGATGAGCAGCGCAGCCGCCACCAGCACGCCGGGCCGTTGACCAAGGTTCTTGCTAACGACCTCGTAGTCGCCGCCGCCGGAGGGGTACGCACGCACGTTCTGCCTGTAGGAGGCGATGACGACGAAGTAGACCACGATGACCGCAGCGGCGATCCAGGGTCCGAACGAGTAGAACGACGCTCCACCAAGGGCGAGAACAAGCAGGATTTCCTGGGTCGCGTACGCGTTGCTGGACAGCGCATCGGAAGCGAAGACCGGCAGTGCGATTCGCTTGCTCAGTAGGGTCTGTCCAAGAAGCTCGCTTCGCAGCGCCCGACCGACCATCAGGCGCTTGGCGAATTCACGCAGGGGCACGATGGATCATGCTATGGCCCAGGAAGCCACGGCGCTACGGTATTGGCCGGTGTAGCGTTCGAACAGTCAACATGAAGGGCTATGTCAAGTGCATGTGGTAATCATGGGCTGTGGCCGGGTCGGAGCGTCTCTGGCTGTTCGCCTGGAGACCGAAGGACACTCCGTCGCTGTCGTGGACCAAAACGCCGCTTCGTTCCGACGACTGGGTCCCCACTTCCAGGGGCAGACCGTAGTTGGAATCGGATTCGACCGGGACACTCTTAGGGAAGCTGGTATCGAACGGGCCCACGCATTCGCTGCCGTCAGCAGTGGCGACAACTCCAACATCGTGGCAGCGCGCGTTGCCCGCGAGACTTTCAGCGTCCAGAATGTCGTAGCTCGGATCTATGATCCCAAGCGGGCGGAAATCTACGAGCGGCTCGGCATCCCCACAGTCGCAACCGTGGCATGGTCGACCGGCCAGATGCTGCGCCGCATGTTCCCCCGAGGAGCGTCTGAGGAATGGCGCGACCCAAGCGGTGTGGCGATGCTGGCGCAGGTCTCGATCAATGAGGGCTGGATAGGGCACCGCATACGGTGGATCGGCGAGGCAACCGGCTCCCGGATCGCACTAATCACTCGCTTCGGGGAGGCGTTACTGCCCGAACCGGACACAGTTCTACAGGAAGGCGATGTGCTGCACCTGATAATGCGCGCCGAGGAAAGGGATGCCATCGAGGCCCTACTGCTCGCGCCGCCGCAAGAGGAGGAGTCATGAGGGTAGCGATCGCGGGCGCTGGAAACGTTGGCCGCAGCATCGCCCGCGAGCTCATCGGCAATGGCCATGAGGCTCTGATGATCGACCATGACCCAGGCGCGATCGGGCCGGCTTCCTCCGTTCGCGGGGCCGAGATCCTGCAAGCCGACGCGTGCGAGATAACGAGCCTGGACGAGGCGAACCTCTCCTCGTGCCAAGTGGTCGTTGCCGCCACGGGAGACGACAAGGTGAATCTTGTCGTGGCGCTGCTCGCCAAGACAGAGTACGGCGTCCCACGGGTCGTGGCTCGCGTGAATCACCCCAAGAACGAGTGGTTGTTCGACGCGTCCTGGGGTGTCGACGTCGCGGTATCCACACCCAGGATGCTTTCCGCCCTTGTCGAGGAGGCCGTGACTGTTGGCGATCTTGTTCGACTCTTCTCCTTCCGCCAGGGCGAGGCGAACCTCGTCGAGCTGACACTCCCGATCGACTCGGAAGTAGTCGGTACCCGCGTGGGCGACGCCGCCTGGCCCGCGGACACCGCTCTCGTCGCGATCATTCGGGGTCCGCACGTGATTACCCCCAGCCCCGACGACCCGTTGGAAGCCGGCGACGAACTCCTCTTCGTCAGCAACTCCGCCCAGGAGCGCGCGCTCCAGGAGTTGCTCGCACCCGGGCATGCGCCGCGACCTCCGGCCGAGATGGAATGACGCTGGCGCGCATCAGAGCCGACCGGGCAGCCGTACCGAAGCAACTGACGGACTCGGCCGGGCGATCCCGTGACACAACCTCCATGGCGGCCCCAGGAATGACGCTGGTCCACGCAGCCGCGACTGAAACAGGGTGCATCGGGTCCCCACTCAGAGCTATGACGCCGGTGGGAACGTGTATCCGCTCCAGAGCCTGGCGACGCGGTGCCGGCTGAACCGCGGCACGCCGGAGCTCGGCCGCGAGATCTTCACTTCCGCGTCCATTCCAGGATCGTGTCAGCTCGCGCGTCACCCAGTCCGAAGGGTCGAGCTCGCCCAGCACTGCGGCAATGCCCAGAACAGACACGGCCTCCGCTGCGGCCGCGGTCATGTCCGCTGCCCCAGATGCCGGACCAGTCCAAGCTGGCATGCACAACACGGCCCCCGCGACATCGAGACCCCTGGCCAGGCTGGTGGCGGCCGCGTGGGCACCTAGGGACACCCCCACGAGCACAACCGGGTCATCAGCGCCGCGTGCCACCTCGTCCAGCTTCGCCGCGATGTCGGAAACTCGCCCCGAGCGGTCATCCAGATACAGGCAGCGTGCGACGCCGAGATCTTCGCGCGGGAACGCACGCGACATGAAGCCCGAATCTGAACCCGCTCCGTGGATCAACACTGCCAGGCAGTCCTCCAGGCGCGCGCCATCCAACCGGTTCGTCATCCCACTCATGGTCCCACTCGTTGTGACGCCGGGCACTGAGAAGCCGTTGTAGCCTTGAACCGTGTCACTGCTGAGAACGCCTCACGCGATTCGTCGGACTCTCGCGGCGATGTCGTCGCATGCTCACGCGGAGGCAGAGGAGTTGCGCGAAGGCGCCGCGGGGGCTGGCGCTACGTACATCGAGACTTGCGTCCGGGGCGAGGTTGTGACGGTCTCAGGGATCCTGCACTCCGTAACCCTGCAGCCAAGGGCAGGAGTTCCGGCGACCGAGGCGGTCATCTATGACGGAACCGGCTACCTGACCGCCGTGTGGCTTGGGAGGCGGCGCATCGCGGGAATCAGTACTGGACGCGGCATCACTGTCCACGGGCGTATTACGTGTGACGGTGACATGCGCACGATCTTCAACCCCAAGTACGAGTTGCTGCCTCGCGGCAAGACGTGACCGACCAAGTGCCACAAGATCCGGCAATTCCGACTGGGGCCGTGACGGGAGGCGCATCGCTTGTTTCCGAGTCGATCGTCAACGGGATAGGCGGGCGCCGGGGGCTGCTTGACTCCGGCCTGCCGACCGCTGTCTTCGTCGTGGTCTACCTGGCCACTGGCTCGGAGCTCATGCCGTCGGTCTGGGCAGCCCTGGGTGCGGGCGTTGTGGTTGTGATCGTCCGGAGCGTGCGCCGGGAGCCCCTGCAGCAGATATTCGTCGGCTTCTGCGGAGTAGCGATATCGGCCTTCTTGGCCGCTAGGACGGGTCGCGCGGAGGACTTCTTCCTGCCCGGTTTGCTAGTCAACGCCGTCTACGGCGCCGCATTCGCCGGATCGGCTCTGGTGAACAGGCCGCTGCTCGGATACGCCGCCGGTGCGTTGACGCAGGATCTCACGTCCTGGCGCGATGACCCCGCATCCCTACGAGCGGCCGGAGCGGCGACGTGGCTGTGGGCGGCCATGTTCGGGCTTCGACTGGTCGTGCAGGTACCGCTGTTCCTCGCCGGGATGGTCGGAGCCTTGGGCGTGGCCAAGCTTGTCATGGGATGGCCGCTGTACTTGTTCGCGGCCTACCTCAGCTACAGGATTCTTAGAGGCGTCCTACCGGGCGGGCGCGCGACTTCCCAAACGGACGATTGACGCCCACTCGTCTCGGGGATCAATACGGCTCTTCGGATTTGAGTGGGGGTCCCCCCACCCGCGAAGCGGGAAGGGGGAGGGGCGCGGCCTGGGACTTCCGCCCGGGCTACTCCCGCCCCGGCTACTCCAGTAGTGGCGGTGGGGGTTTGTCGGTGATGGTGATGCCTGCTGGTGTTCGCCATGTCCATCCGGCCGCTGCCTCGTTGCCGCCTTGTCCTGTCTTGGGGTCTGGGTCAAGGCCCGGGTCTAGGTCCCAGCCGTGGTGCGTCTTGATGTTGTGATGCCTCCGGCACAACGGCCCTAAGTTCTGCGCTGTGGTAGCTCCCTTGGGCCACGCGACGGCGTGATCAAGATCGCAAGCCTGGGACTGGCGGCGACAGCCAGGATGGCGGCAATACGGTTCGCGGGCCCGAACCAACCGAGCCAACGCCGCACCCGGGGTATAGGTGGCAGAACCAGTGGAGATCACGGTCGACGACGCCGCATCCCTGACCCAGGCCCTCCACGTACCATCGGCGGCCAGCTCACGAGCCACGGCGGCCGGGACAGGACCCAAACCAGTCACATCACCCGGGTCCTCGGCCAGTCCCAGTAGCGTGTCCAAGCCAACGACGACGTTGACCTCAACACCAGTGGCTGCGGCGGCGCCAGTGGCGGAGCCTGTGGGATTGTCCAGGATGAGGTCGGTGAGGGTGTCGGCGCGGATCTGATCTATGCGACGCCCTGTGCCATCATCGGACATGCCCTTGGCGATCGCGGTCAGGCGCCGCCAGATCCTGCCCCCATCCTCCTGGGGCAGTAGGGCGAGTAGTTCACACATGCCATCTTGTTCATCGCGTAACTCCACGCGGCGGGTTTGGCGGGCCCTCAAGCGGGCCTCCTCCAGCAACGGCGGCGCGAGATTGTGTTTGATCCCCTTCGCGGTGCGGCGCACCTCCGCGCAAGTCCACACCCTGGAACCAGCCAGCCACCGCTTCTGGACCCGCCCAGCAACAGCGGCGGTCACCCCCAAGGCGGACTCAGCGTCCAGATTCGCCACATCCGATAGGAGCAGCCGCGCCGACAATCCCGGTAACTGTCCCCGCGACACCAAACCCAACAGATCGGGGTGAGCGGTCAACTCCCGCGCCGCGTGGATGCGATTCGCGGCGCTACCAGGGGACAAATGCAACGCCGCCGCGATCTCTTCACGAGCCGGGTCAGTAATCTCAGGCGCCGCACCCACTGGCGGCACGATGACTGTTTCGGGTCCCGCCGCGGTCACAAGGCCTTGGGCTTGTTGGGCTGACACCCACGAAGCCACAGCTTCCCAAGCGGCCAACAGCACAACCTGACACGCGCACGGCGAACCGGGAAGCC